>JAISOY010000204.1 GCA_031275285.1 Bacteroidales bacterium
GAATACGCTGGAAGAAGTCAACGGAAACGATTGGGACTGTGTGATGACTATTCCGGAAAACCAGTGGGGTTATCATCGTGACTGGTCTTTAACTTACGTAAAAACTCCGTATGACTTGATTGAGATGACGGTAAAAGCCAACTCTCTTGACGGGAATTTTGTGATTAATTTCGGTCCTGACGGACAAGGTAACATCCGCTCTGAGGAAACAAGTATTGCAAAAGGGGTAGGAGACTGGATGGCGCTGAACGGGGAGGCCGTATATGGTGTACATCATTCTGCCCTGGAGAAACAGGATTGGGGTTACAGTACTCAAAAAGGTGACAATATTTACCTTACGGTGTTCAATAAGCCGATGAACAATAAAATAAAGGTAAAGGTGCCGAAAAGCAAGCAAAAGGATATGATCTTTGTAATTGAGGAAGCCGGATTCCTTGTGTCAAAGCAGAAAGCAGTGATTACTGACGGAGGAAGGGATAAGTTCGGTTCTTATTATTATGATATTCTTTTACCGGATAAAACGGTTCAGAAACTAAAAGATCCTTTCGTGATTAAAATAAAACTGAAGGAAGTGGATAAGGGAGATAAAGGGAATTATCAGCAGGCCATCACTTAGGAATGGTTGATATTTTCATGCTCCAATACAGGATGCCTGTAACCGGGTAGGGGATTGACATGTATTTTGATTGAACTTATGTAAGTTATTTTTATACTTTTACATGGTTTTTTAAAATACTATTTTAATGATACGTCAATGCGCCATATTATTTGGCTGTTTAGCATTGGGTGAATTAATCGTCTATTTCACTGGAATCAAACTACCTTCCAGTATTATCGGGATGTTACTCCTCACCCTTTTTCTAGAGTTAGGTTGGATAAAGTTGCAATGGGTCCAGGGCGTGGCTGATTTTTTGGCGGCTAATCTGAGTTTTTTCTTTATACCGCCGGGTATTGCGGTGATGCTGTATTTTGATTTAATAGCGGCAGAGATACTTCCCATTACCATAGCTATTCTGGTAAGTACCATACTTGTATTACTCGTAACCGGATGGGTGCATCAGGTGGCCCGGAAAAAGAAGAAAAGAAATGGAATATCTTGAAAATAAATACTTTTTAATATTTGTGACATTCGGTGTTTTCTTCATTGCAAAACTGATACAGAAGAAAACCGGATATATATTGTTGAATCCGATTTTGCTTACAATAGCCGTATTGATAGCGTTTCTTAAACTAACGGGAATCAGTTACGAAACATATAGTGAAGGAGGGGATCTGATAGAATTCTGGCTGAAACCTGCCATCGTGGCACTTGGAGTTCCTTTATATCTTCAGCTTCGGCAAATAAAGAAACAACTCGTACCTATTCTTCTTTCCCAATTAGCCGGGTGTATTGTCGGAATCGTATCGGTAGTACTTATTGCTCATTTATTAGGAGCAAGCCGGGAAGTCGTATTGTCTTTGGCCCCAAAGTCGGTAACTACGCCTATTGCCATGGAGGTATCCAGCGCAATAGGTGGTATTCCACCGCTTACTGCGGCTGTTGTCGTATGCGTAGGAATATTTGGTGGTATGATCGGATTTAAACTGATGAAGTTATTAAAAATTAACCAACCTATCTCACAGGGGTTATCTATGGGTACTGCAGCACATGCTTTGGGGACATCTACAGCAATGGAAATCAGTAGTAAATACGGAGCATATGCCGGATTAGGGCTTATCCTGAATGGTATATTAACAGCGCTTCTTACTCCAACGATCCTTGAATTATTGGGCTTTTTACCAGCTTAAATGGATTGTTTGATATGTTATTTACATATGAAGTAATTATAAACCCCGATAAAAATTTTGTATATTTGCATTACAATGTACTAATAAGCAGGATTGCAATATATTATAGGATTCAAATATTTAATATCAAAACATATATCTGTTCCAAACAAAAATAACAGATTCCATACACAAGGATCTTCTTATTATCAGGAACAACAAAAATATTTCTAAAGTCTACCCTTATGAAGTGTCTTATTCAAAGGATGGATACCAGGTTTACTGAAAATTACTCTAACCGATAATAATGTATAAATGATGAATTATTACTTTATTTCAGCCAGTGTTGTTTTAATTATATCGTTATTGGTACATACCATACCGGGCAATAAACAATATATCATGTTGAATCCCCGGAAGCATAATAGGGCGGAAGAACGTTTGTTCCGGATATGGTTGACCGGACGCTCAGGTTTCCAGATGGTAACGATCGACCTGTTGTTATCCGCAATATTCATCTTTTTGATGGGAATCAACGTGATAGACTACAATTTTTACCTGGCGCTTTTTATTTCATTATTATTTTTGGGGTATAGTATATTTTGGATACTGACTTTATTCATATCAAAAGCTAAAATATTCTATTTTGTCCGGTTATGTCATTGGTGTATATTTTTGATCGTGTCGGTATTGGTCGCGTTGGGCATGTCTTGTTATCCTGATTAAACAGACATCCGGGAATAACCGGAAAAAGACATGAATAAATGTAGGTTCACAGGTATATGACTCATCTTCGGCAACGATCCTACAACAAATATATGTATGAGGCTTGTTCTCCTGTGTATTTGGTTTTAATATCTGTAATTTTGTTTTTGTTAGAACAATTCTACATTTTCACCATACTATAATAGATTTTCATCGTTTAAATATTTTGAAAACGGGAAGACGATCATGTTACGATCACCTTCCCGTTTGGATTGTCTATATTTTCTTTCCGATATAGAACGTGTAACCATAAAACTCCTTATACTTATGATATAACTGCATCTCATGGCATTGATTAGCGACCAGCTCTTCGGCTGTTTTGTTGCCGGCATGCTTTTCGAGGAATTTTTCCTGTGCTGTGATCTGTGGTTGGTAGAAGTGTTCAATCCAGCAGTTTTCCGGCAGGATAAAGCAGGCTACGGGAACGTATCCGGCTTTTTGCAGCTGGGCCAGTTTATTTGGAATGGTATTTATTTCAGGATAGGCATCTGTCCAGAATTCATTGATTTCGGCAGGACGTTCATCTGTAAACCAGGATACTTCCGAAACAGCGATATAACCGCCTGGTTTCAGAAATTGTCGCCACAGGTTTATTCCGTGCTCAAAACCAATGTTATAGATAGCTCCTTCCGACCAGATCAGGTCTAATTCATCTTTTTTGAATGGAGGTTCATCCATCGAGCCGACTATCCCTTTCATTCTGTTTTGCAGATGGAGGCGTTCCGCATTACTGTTGAACAGGCGGATAAAATCGGGAAACAGGTCCACACCGGTGATCTGGCCCGGGGCATGTTGTGCCAGAGTCATTGTTTGTCCACCTGTACCGCATCCAAGGTCGGCAATAAGGGATTGGTCCGTAAGACCTTCAATGAAACTAAGCGCTTTGATGGTTGTCTCAGGACTTCCCGGTCCCTGGCGTTCTACACTTGAAAAATACTCGCAGATTAAATTAAAGTCGAATTCGTGAATTGACCGGTTAGGCGAGGACGAAGTATGTTCACTCGTTTGATTGGGCGTGAGGTTATTGGATTTATTATCGTTATTCATGATGTTTAAATTTTATAATGATAGGTAGCAACGGAATAAAATTACAGTTAATTGCCAATTGCTACAAATGTATTGATACTATATAAATATGGAAATAACTCCGGCAAGGATCTGCCTGAGCTTGCTAAGGGATAACCGTGACAGAATGTCTACGGTTATTTACTTCACGGACTCCTTCTTAAATTTAAACATCCAACGTTTTTAGTGGTACAAAGATAAGGATTATTTTAACTAACGGCATGATGTACCCGGAATTTATTCGGACTACAGGTCCTTTTTCCTGACAGGATGCCGGACAACGGTCTTTAATTTCTCAGGAGCAGATTTCCGCGGATCGGTGATATAAATTTCGTGGTGATATCGGTTGTCGGTAATATCGATCAGGTAACCGTTCTTTTCGGCATATTCTTCCATTGCCTGGATGGTGGCCGGCTCGTCATCGTAGGATCCTGTATGCATGCACTGTACACATAAACCTTCATGATAGGTGAAGAACTCCACTTTTGAGAAGTCTTTTTTCTTTTTCTTTTCCGCTTCGGCTTTTGCCCAAACGAGATCTTTTTCCTGAACGAAATCAGGAAGGCGTATAACGGAAATCCAATGGAAATCATTTTTCCGGTTGTAATCCATATATGTAAGGCCGTCTATCCACCAAAAACCTTCCAATGGCGGGACTACATATTCAAGAAAGTCATTGATCCGATACCCGCTTTTACCACTCATTTTGATGGTATAAGCAATTCCGTACAGAAGTCCTACAGCTTGCTGATATTCGCCGTCTTCCATATTGGGGTTTCCTTTTCCCCTGATAGCTATGAAATTCATTGCCGGAATTTCAATCATCTCAGATTTCTTTTTTGGAAGATAGAATTCCTTATATTCCTTTTTGTAATCGAAAGCCATAAATCGAGTTTTTATTATATAAGTAATCTAAAACAATTAATGTCATATTTTCAGAACGTAATCCATTTGACCAATGTGACATAAGGAAACAATAAATAGCACTGAGTGCTTAATAAGTGGATGTTCATAATTAGTTCACATTATCGCATTTTCTGTTTCCCCCGCTCATACAGAGGTGTTACACCAGGGAGGCCTGAGCTTCCGGAAGCGAGTACCAGCCCTGCAAAGTGAAGGGGCAATCCGGAAGCTGTCTGAGCCGTCAGGCGAACTAAGCGGAGCGATCTCACCGGAGGTAGTTCTTCCGGCGTCCCGTAGCGTGCAGTGACTGGTCGCTGAGGAAGCAAGCCTTGATTTTTACTCACCATAGATAATTTATATGGTGTTCGTGAGACCACTTCGCTCAGTTGCTTCTTTTTATCAAGAAAAAGAAGGTTAAAAATGATTCCATATATGTATGATATTATTTTGAACAATTACTTACAAAGATATATCATGTTGAATAAACAGGTTTTACCATTCTTGCTAAAATCTACCTGATGAAAATGATAATGGTCCATATGTCTTTTATGGTCTGAATTCTACAAAAAGTGATAAAGATACCCCCGGTAGTATATTCCCGGGTATGTATCCGGGATTAGTCTTTCAGGTTAAATCCCGGATTATTCCCTACCTTTACCCTATGAAAAAATTAGTAATTTTCGGATGCGGGCGTCTTGCCCGGATTGTGGTCAATGCCGTCCTGAACGATCTGTTACCCGAATATGATTTAGTCGGAGTATATTCCCGTACAGCGGCGAAAGCCGATGAATTTGCTGCGGTAATGACACAACACGGCAGACCTTGTAAAGCGTACTCAACACTGGAGGAACTGTTGGCATTAAGGCCTGATTACCTAGTGGAAGCGGCATCGCCGGCTGCGATGAAATCTCTTACGCTACCTGCGCTGATGAACGGTACGTCTATAGTCACCCTGTCTATCGGGGCGTTGGCGGATACTGTTTTTTATAAGGAGGCTATCGAAACAGCTAAGAAGAACGGAACCCGGATATATATTGCTTCGGGTGCTACGGGCGGGTTTGATGTGTTGCGCACGGCTACGCTGATGGGAAATGCAAAAGCTTGTTTCTTTAACGAGAAAGGCGTGAATGCATTGCGAAGGTCTTCGGTTTATGATCCTGTGATGGAGAAGGAAAAGCGGATTGTCTTTTCGGGTACTGCCCTGGAAGCTATCGGTGTTTTTCCTACGGGTCTGAATGTTTCTGTTGCGGCATCGCTGGCATCGGTGGGGCCGGAAGATATGCAGGTAACCATGCAGTCTACCCCGGGCTTTGTAGGTGATACGCAGCGGGTTGAAATAAAAAACGACCAGGTACATGCCATGGTCGATGTTTACAGTGCTACTTCCGATATTGCGGGATGGTCGGTCGTAAGTACGCTGATCAATATTGTGTCACCCGTTGTATTCTGAAAGGTTTTGGAGGACTTTTTCACTCAACCGGTCGAATGCCTGACGGGTGCGTCCGGTAGAAACCTGCATACAACGTACATGTGGATCGGAGAGGAGATGCTCACCGCCGAGTGCGCCGATGGTGTCGCAAAAACAGAGGTTATCACCTTTGAGCCATTGGAGGAAGGGAGCTTCGTCCCATGCAGGTGATAATCCTGTGTTGAAAAGTATCTTTTTGTTTCCGAGTTGACGGAATTCTTCTTCGTGTATCAGGATTGTATTTTTATTGAGGCAGCACACGACTACTTCACTTTGTTTAAGCACTTCACCTATGGGTAGGTAGCGATATCCTTTGGCGCGGGCTTCTTCTTTCTCGCTCCGGGAAAAGTAGGTAATATCGGCACCGAAGAAATGAAGGGCGTCGGCTATCATTCCGCCAGACTTTCCGAGTCCGATGATGCCGGCTTTAAGTCCGGTTATTTCGCGGGACATACCGTCCCAGGGCTCTTGTCCGAACCCGTGCAGGCACCGTATCAATTCACTGATAACATATTCAACCACTCCTTCATCGCCATAATCACGGATACCGGTGACGGTGATTCCGCGGCTATTGGCATACAAAATGTCTACATTGGCGCTTTCGGGTGAGTAAAGGGAACAACACATGCCGATGTATTGTACGTTAGGGCATTTTTCAAGCGCATACTTATTGATGCGGGACGTATAACTTAGCAATACAGCATCAGCGTCCCCGATGCGGGCGGCGACTTCGTCGTCGTTGGCAGGGATGTCGGGATACATAATTACTTCCCTGGCGAAGGTATGAAGGGTTGCTTCGGCTGAGGGAATAAGGCTGATGGGTTCGATGGCGACGAGTTTCCGGAACATGGGTTTTATGGTGTTGTTTTGTGTACAAAGTTAGGGTGTTTTCGGGGAAATAGAAATTTATATCTGTCCGGTGTTTTTAATTAGGGATATTTTCCGGGAGATCGAAAGGGGAGAAACAGGAAAGTCCTTCTTTATAACCGGGCTCATATGTATCTTTGTGGCATGAAGGAATATATAAACATAGGTAATGATCCAGATAAAACCATTCCTGCCATTCTTTGGGGAGATTCCGGTGACAGGATGATGATTGCTGTTCATGGGGATCTATCGAATAAGGAAGATACGATCATAGAACTACTGGCCAGGACCCTAATACCTAAAGGATATCGCGTTTTAAGTTTTGATCTGCCGGAACACGGCGAACGTAAGAACAGAGAATATGTATGTAACCCGCAAAACTGTATTTCCGATCTTCAGGCAGTTGATGCTTATGCAAGATCAATAAGTACCGACATCAGTCTGTTTGCTTGTAGCATAGGCGCTTATTTCAGTTTGTTGGCATTTCCAACACATGATATCCGGAAATTTTTTCTCCTTTCTCCGATCATCAATATGGAAAACGTCATACAAAATATGATGGCTGGATTCCAGGTCAGCGAACAGAGATTGAGGGATGAGAAAAAGATACTTTTGCCGATAGGAAAGACATTGGATTGGGATTATTATACTTATGTGAGACAGCATCCGGTAGATAGTAACCTGAATTCTGCTATTGCTGTATTGTATGGGAGTAAGGATACGCTTACAACACAGGAAGAGATAATGGTTTTTTCTGAAAAAAATCAAGCAGTACTGACTATAATGGAGGGTGGCGAACATTTTTTTTCATCAAACAAACAGTTGTCGTTTTTTGAGGCATGGTTGAATGAAAATTTGTGAGATTTATTTTTCATGTTAAAAAACAGGAAATACCTGTTGAAGATTTTCTCCAACAGGTATTTGTCATAGCGTTGAGCGGAATTTGTAATTACTTGCATGAGGGCTTCGCCGTTCCGCTCTAAAATAGCTTTTGGACAGCCCGTCCCATTGTCTGATTATAATTTTTGGATCAATGCAGCAATGCCTAAGGCGCATTCTGCAACGCGTTCATCATTGACAATGCTGAGATTGTCTTTCGGAGTATGGGTTATCTCCTGACATTCCATATTCTCGATGAACCATTGGGAACTCACCGCAACAGCAGGACGATTGTTTTGCAGGAACAGGCTGTGGTCGCCCTGATACCATGGAAGTCCTTCTTTTATTCCCGGAGTATCCCAGATCACTTCATGCAGGGTATCGAGGATATTTTCCGGGAGATCGAAAGGGGAGAAACAGGAACCCCCTTCCTTATAACCAGCTCCGTCTATGTTGATATTCAATAGTATATCGTTAAAGTGACCTGCGTTCTGTTCGATGTACTTAATTTGTCCGGGTGCGGCATAATAGTCTTCTCCGTTGAAAATAACCAGTTCGACAGGGTATTTACCGGGATCATTTTTTAGCAGTTCGGCCAATGACAACACTACTGCCACTCCCGTTCCATTGTCGATTGCGCCCGGAGTGTCGATTTTAGTATCTATGTGGGCGGTGATAACGATCCGGTCTTTGGTTTGGTCATTTTTTCTACCGATCACATTGAACGCTGTTTCGGGAATGCGTTCCGCCCTGGAGATCAGTTCTACGGTTTGACCAGTACAGAAGAGTAATTTCTCACCTTCGGTATCTTTCATGTAAACCGAGGGAATATCGAAGTCACCATCTTCAAATAATGGGAACGGGTAAACACCTCCTGCTGTTGCTGCGTTTCGTTCTGTGGCACAGATCAATGCCAGTGGTTTACCCTTCTCCAATACAGAAATGAGGTGTTGGTGCTCTTCAGGATTCCAGAAGGGAAAGTTCTTGGGGGCAATTTGCTGGGAAGCAATTTCTCCGTATAGCAATACGATTTTATCCCTGATCCCGGCCTTTTCCAGTTTGTCCATGGTATTTACGGCTACCATTTCACCTTTTACAGAACAGCCTAACGAATAATGGGAGGAAAAGACTTCGAATGATTGTCCGGCACAAGTCAGCGTTGCGCCTTCTGTCTTCCAGTCTATTACCGATAGTTCAGTCGCTTCGGTCTGCCAACCGGATACTTCCAATACCTTTTTAGCGTAAGAGGTAGCTTTGCGGTTTTTTTCGCTTCCTACGCGACGTTCTCCGATATCGGAACACAACACTTGCAGGTGTGATTGGATTTTTTCTGTTAATGCCTTTTTGTCCATAACTTGATTTTTAAATGATGATGGGGCAAAAGTACTCTTCGCGAAAGAGCTGGAATTGTAAAAAAAAGACAAAAACAGATGTTTCTTAACTGAAATAATCAGAATGAGGTGGGCATACGGCAAGGAATTCGGTTGGTGTATAACCGGACAAAGCCTTGAATTCTTTAATCAGGTGTGATTGATCATAATAACCGCATTCGTAAGCCAGGGAAGTTAGACTGGTCTGTGGTTGTGTTTCAAGAATATGTAATGCCCTCTGGAAACGGATAGTTCGGGAAAATTCTTTGGGGTTGGCACCGACATACTCGGAAAAAACGCGCTTGAATTGTTTCGTGCTCAGGCAGGCGGAATCGGCAAGGGAAGTGACATCCGTTTGTCCGGAATTAATCAGGCGGATGGTGGTTTCTATCCGTTTCAGGTTATGTTCCGCAATACTGCAAAATCTTTTCAGAAGAAACTGATTGATCAGCAGGATACACATCTGGTCATCTTCCGTATTGGCAATGTTTTTTTCCAGATCCGACAGTTCCTTATCTCCCAGGTCATTTGCCGTTACCCTCAGGTCGTTGATCTTGTTCATCGGCAGGTTAAAAAACGCCCGTACCCCAACAGGGCGGAACACAACGGATATCATATTGATTTGCCCGGTATACTCCAGATCGGCGAATGTTTTCTCATGTCCGCTGAGAAAAGCCTGTGGGTGTAGTTCGTTTTTATGAACCGATAACAGACGGTTACCCCGGTGAAATATCAGGTTGATCATCCCCGTAGGTACTGTTCGCGCCAGGGTAGCGGAATCGCTGACTGATTTTAACAGCCAGTAGCACTTTATGTAGGGTGCCAATAAAGGAGTGGGGTGTATGAATCTGAATTCTTCCATTCGCTGCACACAATTATTCCGGCAAATATAGACGCTCGCCGGAACAATGAATTGTAAAAATAAGACATTTTATGGATATCTTTTACAAAATCAGTATTGGTTTAACAGGATGGCCGGATTTTATGATGTTGCCATACACTGGTATTCTAAATCGTTGATATTAAGTAATACCAATAAATTAATGTTATATTTAATAACTGTATTTAATTCGATCAATGCAATTCAAGAGAATAATAAATAGCACTGAGTGCTTATTTCATTTCAGTATTAAATCGTTGATATCACTCATGTGCAAATTCAGATGGGAAGAGTAGCCTTTGATCATTTCTTCCAGGGTTACTTTTCTACCTTCAAAGTCGGTCCAGTAATTGTTGAGCTTTGATTGGTCAACGGTTTCTATCAGGTGGATGATATGCAGGTTAAAATACTTCCATAATTGAACCAGGTTTTCCCAATCGGCATGCTGGTAATCCTGAATAGCTATCCAACGGTCATTATCCTGCGTATAATCGGGAAAAATCAAATGATCATTGTATTGCAGGCGGATGATCCTTTGATGGTTGTTTGACGCGGAGTCGATCAAATGCCCGAGTAATTGCTTGATTGTCCGGTTTTGATGATTCCTTTTTTCCGTAATTCCTTTTTCAGGTAAAAGAAGCAACTTTTGTTCCCATTCATTGATTACTTTCCTGATCTCGTCTGTATAAATACTAAAATCTACGTTCATGGTTTTTATTATAATGTGTCTGATTCTTTATTCATTACGGCACTCCATGTGTTGACGAGTGAGTCGTTATCATAGAGCGCTCCCTGTGTGTAACAGGTATCTGCTTCCCTGCGGATGATTTCAAAACCGTTGAGTGAAGTTTCTTCTATTTTAAATTTAGAAAATACGGTATTCCTGTCAATATTGAATATGCCGGTCTGTTTTCCAAGTTCCGGATTGAAAGATTCGAAGATCAACTCCGATGGAGAAACCCGGGTAATTTTATAATGGTTGCTTCTTTTTATGCTTTCCAATTGTACCCAGCTTTCATTGGTTATTTCCGTTCCATGAATACTAATCACAGATTCGCCTTCTGCAAAGGATATTTTCCCATCCGGGGCGACAAACTCCGAACTGGTTTTCCAGATAGCAGATTCTGACAGAAAATGTTTCATATTCCCTTGGAATGTATCTCTCTGTTTTTTATTCATATCGTATCCTGAACTTCATTTTATTTTTTTGCTACGACAAACATCTCACTATTGGAAGTAAAATTGTTATCAGTTAATATATGATGATGGATAGTGACTTCTGAAAATCCGGTTTCTTTCAGAATCCCGGTTATTTCTTCTTGCGTATAATACCGGTCCCACACAATAAAATGTTCCTGTTCACCTTTGATCAGCAGATGGTATTGATAGGCAAAAGCCCTGCTTTCCGGATAATGAAATGTTTCGCTTAAAAGCAGGTATTCATTTGCATGCCAGAAACCTCCGTCAGGTTGGTAATGCCAATTTCTGCCCTCTTCCTGATCATTGGTCAGGGCTTCTGTGAATACGTCAAATATGAATACACCTTCTTCTTCAAGGGATTCATATATATTCCGCAATAATTTGTCGCGATGGGTATCCGAATGAGTGCCCAGATCGCAATAAATCATGATCACCGCATCGAATTTTCCATCAGGATAATTTTTGATATAATCACCTTCAATGTATTGAATGTCTTTATGTTGTTTTCTGGCATATTCGATAGAAACCTTATTGAGATCTATTCCTGTAACGAAATAACCTTTGTCCTGGAAGAAAGAAGTATATAACCCCGGACCACATCCCAGATCCAGCAAGCGTGTCTGTTGTTTTGTATTTACAGATATGAAATCCGTAATTTTTATCATCGATTCTTTCCTTCTGCTTGCTGCGTCTGATAACGGATTCAAATGTTCTTTCAACATTTGTTGCCGGATGTATGGATCGGTCCATATATCATTGTCCGTTTTTTCAAATAGTGCAGGTCTTTTATGAGTGATTTTCATCTGATGTGTTCCGATTTTTTGCTATTTATATTTTTTACATCTTTGAACGATACAGTTTAAAATAATGGCACATAGAATAGGAAAAATCCGGGTTCCGGTAATTATTTCCTGACAACTTCTGTCGAATGTCAATATCGACCGTATTTATTGACTGCTAATATATAAATAATCATGATTCCTGTTATCCAATGGATAAATCTTTCCAAAATATTACTTATTATGAACAAATGTTCATAATGTTGTGTGTGTTTGTAAGTATATGTCGGAAATTGGTTTATACTATTTCACTCTTCTTTATTCACATTATAGTATTATTTTTTGTGGTGTTCATGAGGGCTCACGCCGTTGCCTTGATGCAAAGAAGCAAAAATCAAAGCTAACGCCAGTCTTGGCTAAAAATCTTCCGTTTCGGGTAAAACAAAATAACTATCTGCGATGAGATCTAACGCTAAGTTCGCTATCGCTCATACAGATTTTGTTTTTGATACCCTTCACTTCGGATTTTCTTAACGCCGACTGCCGTAGGCCGAACCCGGTATACTTGATATATTTTTTAATGTAGAATTATTTATATTTTGTACTTATCGGTTATACATTTGCCTGTTTTTGAGATATCTTTTGATGACCGGATATTTTATAAGATTTATTCTATGGATGCCCTGAGCCTGATGGTGGAAACAGAATTGCCGGGATCATTGCAGATAAGCGTGATCACATCGTTCACAGTACCGGCTTTATCTGTTGCATTGTAAGTGACGGTGATATCTGCGGATTTTCCGGAATTGATTTCTGATGGACTTTGGATTTTTACCTGAGGACTGTTGGATGATATTTTCCTGATGAATAATTTACTCTTTCCCTGATTGGTAATTTTGATCGTATGTTCCGATTGACTGTTTCTGGCGATTTTTCCTGCCTCAATAATTTTTGTATCGAGTGAAAGGGTAGGGGCATTCATTATTTCAGCGGGTTTCCATTGGGAAAAATCTTCTTCTACGTTTGCCGTTACCGTCAATTTGTATTCTTTGGATGGATCGTCATTCAGTATCATGCTGATTTGTTCCGAGATAAATCCCCAATCCTTCTTTTTAGGAGAACTGTAAGTGATACTGATCTTAGCTTTTTCTCCCCCTTTTACTGTTGAAGGAGTTGCACTTGCCTGAATATACGCAGGAAGACGTTCAAATGAGATTTTTACCGGTGTTGAGCCGGGATTCAAAACGAAAGTTTCTGCTGTTTTTGTTTCCCACGCATACATCTTGTTCAATGCTACATGCATATCGCTGAGTTTGAGTGGCCCTGCAGGATATCGAAAGGTTTCGGGCGGCTTGCGTTCTATCGGTATGACTTCGCCGAGTAAACGGAGTGTTATTTGCGCCGGTTTGGCATTGGTGATAACATAAGCGGACTTATCTATCTTACCCGGGCGTCCTTCGATATCGTAGGTGATGCGCACAAAACCGGATTTGCCTGGGTTTACCGGCTCTTTTGTCCAGTCAGATGCAGTACATCCGCAATTAGTCCTGACATTTTGCACCAATAATGGTGTTGTTCCGGTATTTTTAAAAATAAAATCATGGGATGCTTTATCCCCCTTTTCATTTATTTTTCCAAAATCATGGGTGGTTTTTTCAAACTCGATTTTTGCCTGTCCATTAACTATATGGCCTGCCATAAGTAATACAAGCAGGGTCGTGAATATATTTTTCATATGTGTATCTTTTATTCTTTAGGATCATATGAACCCGAAGGCTCAACGAAGTTAAACCCTCATTTTTTATTAATTCCCTTGCGGTCGTTGAGCTTCGGTTCATACTCTTTGACGGCTTTAACTTATGAAGGTTTCATACCGGTTATTCTTTATATCTCCTGAACTGGTGAAAAGCAAAGGCATAAAGCACCAACGCGAACAAGAGTATATATACCCTGTTGGTTTCATTTCCATCAACAAGTTTCCGGATGGAATGACTCATCAGGTTGTCGGGCAGTGATTTTATTTCCGGCATATCATTGTAATGCCACTTATCGATAATGGTACCTTCTTTGAGTAAAACAAATCCCGGATTTGACCTGATGATGGTTTTAAGGGTAATATCGTCTGTATGGCAAAATTCGAAATCTAACTGCCAATCTTCCCTGAGCGTTTCTATCTCGTCCACAAGTGAGGATGTAAGGCAATAAAACCCATATCCTTTTTCATGGAAGTAACGTGCAAGTTCATTGGCTTTGACCAATGCGGCCTTATTGGCTTTTTCCAAACGGTGTGCTACTACCAGCATCGTATACCCTTCATGATACAATATATTATCTGTGATGTCGACACCTTCGGGTGTTATGATATTGAAGTCGTGAATGGGTGGTTCATATCCTTTTTCAATCAACTCTGTTTTCGAATCTTTCCATACCCATGTACTATCGTCCCAGGGATAATTTTCTTCAGTAAATTCTTTCACGACACCCTCTTTTTCATAATATAAGATGGTGCGGAATTTATCGGTGGGCATTCCTTCGGGAATAATCATTCCCTGATTGATATCCGTTCCGATTTTGTAAGGACGGAAATCCAGGATAGGCAGGTGGCGATATGAGTATACGGTGATTCCGAAGATGAATACGACACTTCCTGCCAGCCATATCCATTCGGCCGCAGCGGAGTATGCCGGAGTATATTTGTTCCTGTTCAGGAATATAACAACAGCCAATGCCATTAATATGATGTTCTTATAAAAAGTTTCCCAGTTGGTTAATTTCAGCGCATCACCGAAACATCCGCAATCTGAAACGGGATTTGTCAATGCAAGGATAAAAGTGAGAATGGTGAAGAAAACCATAAAAAGTAATACCGACCAGGAAGCTTCTTTCATTCTTGCGCCAAGTACCAGTGCTATACCTATTGTAAACTCGGCCGCATTAAGCAATACAGCCAGAGGAAAGGCAAGCGGCGAAAGGGCAGGCATGCCGAATGCCGTAAAATAATCGATAAATTTATAGGTGGACCCCATGGGGTCCACCCCTTTGACGAATCCTGAAAAGATAAATACTGCACCAAGGAGAAGGCGTGCAATGATTAACAGATTCCTGATCATACCTTTGAATAATTGTAACAACTATTTTTTATCCGCAGTTTGGGCTGTTACTTTTCCACGTAGCCGCAAAACTATAAAATCGGGACTTCCTCCGGAAAAGTATACTGTAAGTGACTTATTGAATGTGGTAGCGCCGGTCGGACTGTAAGTTGCTTTTATGAGTCCTTTTCCACCCGGAGCGATGGGTTCTTTACTCCATCCTGAAGTAGTACAACCGCACGAAGTGGCCACTCTCTGGATGGATACAGGTTCTTTTCCTTTGTTGGTGAACTCGAATGTATAACTCTGTGCTCCGTCACTTTGTACGATACTGCCGAAATCATGCTCCAGTTTTGTAAAAACTACGGTGGTGTCGGCTTTTTGAGCATTGACTGCTGCGATCATAGTCATGCAGGCAATCATTAAAAGAATTCCTTTTTTCATAGGTTTATTTTTTAATTTTTATTGATTTTAGAATATGGTGCAAAGTTCGTCTGCAATCTTTTGTTTTTGATGCTTTTCGATTCAAATGATGGTCTTTTTATGGTCAAATTTTAAACAGATAATAAAGGGTAATGTTAAATAAAGGTCATCTTTATGTCAAAATATTTTTGCAAATATCTGTAGGCTAGCAAAATGTATTTACTATTGTTTTGTTTGGGAAACTTAAAATCGTAGAATGACTTATATTTGCATATGCAATTTCATAGAAAATATTCTTATTCTTTCCTGTTTTTACTTCTGGGAATCGTTTCTTTATTAGTATTACAATCTATCTGGATTTGTCATTCTTATAAAGCGGAGCTCCGGCACATCATATCCGAAATCGAGGATGCTTTTGACCTTGCCTATCAGAAAGAGCAAACTTACCGGGTACCGGTTGTAGATATTATCACCCCGGGAGAATTAACTATTCAGGGTTGTGGAAAAGAGGAAATATTAATTGTCAGGAAATGTTTTGATTCGGATACGATTGTATACCATAATATTTCCGGACATTCCATCGAAAGTTTTATCAGCCGTGTTTTCCATGATTTAAGGGAACAGATGGTGCCTATGAATATCTACTGCCTGTCCGATTTGTTTGCCGGCATGTTGTATGACAGGAATATCCCTGTTTCGTTTGTGATAGAACGGTTTGATACAGGAACAGGAACAATTCTGGAGACATCATTATTTCCGGACGAGAAACAACGGGAAATGAATCCGGAACTTTCCATTGTCTCTGAGATTTCGGATACAGAAGCGGTACGCGCTATTCTTCAGGTTTCCCCGGCTACTGTGTTTGGGAGAATGAACGGAACATTGATATGTACCATTATCCTGGCTATTTTTACATTGGCCTGTATGGTTTTCCTGTTTTGTAAAAGACAAAAAGAAGAAGGTCCGGATATAATGCAACCGCCTGTCACCTCTCCTGAACCTCTTCAGGAAAATGGATTTCAAATCGGACAATATCATTTCGACCCGGGGAAAAATGAATTGCAGGGATTTGGCGAAGTGATCCAGCTGAATAAGAAGGAAAATGCTATATTGTATGCATTATGTATACAGCAGGGTAATGTGGTTGAACGGAATGCTCTTCTGGAAGAAAACTGGGGCAGTAGTGGAATGATATATTCAAGAAGCCTGGATACTTATCTTACCACACTACGTAAATATCTGAAAAAAGATCCTTCTATTCAAATTGTTACGGTAAAAGGGGTGGGATATAAGCTGGTTAGTCCGTAATTATCCAGCCTCGGATAACCAATTACTTTCCGGGATTTCTTACAATAAATCAGCTATTAAAAGGTAAACATAGGGGCAAGACCATACCGGATAATTTTCAGGTGATTGGGAATATGTCCCAGAAAAAGGGAAAGAAAATATTTAAGCCGGATGCATTCGTCCTGTTTTTCTGAAGATAATAACTTTTTATCAGATAATATTCTGATCATTAACTCTACCAAAAAGACGGCCTTGTCAATCGGTTTCATTAATCGTACGGTTTTCTGCCTGTCCAGGGGCTGATGCGTATTTTTATAGTTTTCAACCACCAGGTCAAAGTTAGAATGATATTTCTTAAAGATTTCCTCAAGATCCTTGAGCATCTTTTTTATATCATGCTGGTTTGATGGAGTCAAAATGTCCAGTATTTCAAAAAAATCCTGCTCAATACGGGGAATAATATCTTGTTGGGTGTATTCATGAATTTTTAAAATATACCTTAAAGAATCATCGAAAGACATATATTCTGGATAATCTTCCTGCGTATAATCATCGGATGCATAAATATTGGCGATAAACAGAAGAATATTGTGATCCACTTTATTGAAGGCACATACATCTTTTACTGAGGCGTCAGGACAAAACCCCAATTTCACCCCTAAAAGAGAAAGTGTGATATGTAAACGATAATCTTGATACAACAAGTCTGATAACCGCATATCAGGATGAAAAAAGGTATTTTGTGCCATTTATCGTTCGATCTTAAGTATTAAAAGACATCTGTATAGGTAAACATGGGCTTGAGGGCATACTTCATCAATTTTTCGTGCTTGGCGATATGTATCGTGAGAAAAGAGAGAAAGTATTTAAATTGGGAACATTCTTCCTTATCAGGTAGGATTTCGATCATGCGTTTTATCCGGATAACGATTTCATCAATTTGCGCCAATAATACTTGCGTATTGGTTGCATCCAAAGACTGATGAGTTTTTCTATAATTTTCAAGTACCTGATCAAAGTCGGAATGATACTTATTGAAGATACTGAAAAAACTTTTAAGCGTTTCCTCCATTTGTGTCCTGTCCGAAGGAGAAAGCTGGTTTTGTACAGACGCGAATCCTTGCTCCGTATGGGGAAATATTTCTTTTTGTGTATAATCGTGAACTTTAAGGACATACCTTAGGGAGTCTTCAAAAGAAAGGGACTCGGGATAATGTTCAGGGCTATAATTATCAAAAGTATATATATTACCAAGGAACAGGAAAAAGTTATGATCAACGTTATTTAGCGCACAAACCTCTTTTATGGTTGCCTGAGGACAAAATCCCAACTTCACGCCAACAAACGAAAGAGTCATGTGCAAACGATAATCTGTTTTTAATACTTCTGATAAAGGCATATCAGCATGATAAAAAGCATGTTCGTCCATCTATCTTAATATTAAATACGACAATTATTAAAATATAAATTAACCGGTTGTTAAGCACTCAGTACTATTTATTGTTTTCTTAAATTGCATTGATCAACTTAATTACGGTTATTAAATGTAACATTAATTTGGTGGTATTACTTATTACTTTTTGGTAAGTCTATTTTCTTCCACCCCTTCTCTTGTAATTACTACCGGCTTAATCAATCCGTTTTCATCAAAAAACATCTCTTCGATACAGGTCTCCCGGTAATTCCCATCTGTCTCTGTTATCGGGCGACGATGATAGACGATGTAATATTTATCAGACTTCGGCTCATGTATCACCGAATGATGTCCTGAACCGTTTGCTATCTCCGGATCCGGCTGTAATATTTTTGCAATTCGCTTGAATGGTCCGAACGGACTGTCAGCAATCGCGTAGGCTACAGCGTAATTAGGCCCTGTCCAGCCTCCTTCCGACCACATAAAATAATATTTCCCGTCGCGGATGAACATAAATGGTCCTTCGACATAATTTTCAGGGGTAACTTCCTTAAATATTTCACCGGAAGGCAGCGGTTCGAATCCTGTAAAGTCCTTATTCAGCTTGGCTACATTACAATGGCGCCATCCGCCGTAGTACATGTAATAACTGCCGTCTTTATCCTTAAATACATATTGGTCTATCGGCTGTGCTCCATTATGGAATTTATCGATCAACGGTTTTCCCAAATGGTCGCGGTAGGGTCCTTCCGGACGGTCTGCAACGGCAACTCCAATGCCCCCGTATTCCTGGTCATTCTGGATATCATTACCTGCAAAGAACAGGAAATACTGATTATCCTTCTTAAGGATAGCGGGCGCCCACATAGCTCTTTTTACCCAGGGAACCGCCACCGTATCTATAATACGGCTGTGTTTTGTCCAATGAATCAGGTCAGGAGAAGAAAATGCGTCCATAAAAACCTGTTTGTGGTATGGGGCGGAATATGTGGGATAGATCCAGTATTGATCGTCAAAAATAATCCCTTCCGGATCAGCATACCATCCGGGGAAAACCGGATTACCGGCTCTGGGTTTCGGCTTTTGTTCACAAGCCACTAAGACAGTACAAATAAGAACAGCGATAAAAAGAATCTTCTTCATGGTGTATGATATTTTAAGTAATGTAAAACAATTAATGTTGTGCTTTCTGAATGTAATCCACTTGATCAATGCGGCTTAAAAAAATAATAAATAACACTGCGTGCTTAGTGGATTTTAATGATTAATATTTTATGCTTACAGATTTAAATTGTCCATTAGTTGCGCCTCTTACCTGGATACCTGCCATCGGTGCCCTGTCCCATTGCGGTAAATCAGATACATGTATCTGCTCTCCGATGTTTTGTCGCTTTCCGTCTTTGAAATAGCCGAACTGGCAGTATTGCCCGAAACGGACATTCACAAAAAGCATAACTGATGATGCCTGATTTATTTCCGAAGATAAGACAGTTCTTTGTCCGCCCGATACTTTCCATAATTCTATTTTCCCATCACTGGAAGATATACCTACAGCATTGTCTTTGGTGCCATACAGGCATATTCCGGTCTGTACAGGAGAAGTTTCCGTCTCAGCAGAGAGGAAATAAGTGCTTTTTCTGGGGCGTACCCCCAAAAATGTGCCGGTCGGGGTTTCCCTTCCTATGAGGGATAAATACCCGTTTGCGAGTTCATATACCGGTTTCTGTGAAACATCCCATGTCCATTCTTTATCCAGCTCTTTTGAAGAAAAACGATCTTCAAATCCGGAAATTTCTTTTTGGATGGTTCCGGAATAAGGCGCTTCGGCTTGCAAAGAAGGGGTTTTGCCATAACGGAAATACGGCCATCCTGTTTTCTTATCCCAGAGGATTTCATCTAATAACCCCTGCCGGCCGGTAAATATATTAGTTGCGGCATTGTATGCGTGATACAGTAAAAAATAACGTTGACCCGGGGTCGTGACCAGTGTTCCATGTCCGGGACAACGCCATTGGTCACTACTATGAAGGATCGGATTGCCGGAATATTTTTCCCATGGACCTTTGACGAACTTTGCTCTTGCCACTCCTGTCATATAATTGCAGTTAGGACCGCAACAACCGTTTCCGGCATAAAACATATAGATATATTCACCATGTTTTACCAGGCATTGTCCTTCTGCACCTCCGGCTTCCCAGTCATCGCGGTTTGCAGTGATCAAAGAAAAAACCTCTCCTTTTAGTTTCAGTCCGTCCGGAGATAATTCCGAACCCAATATCTCAATATCGCGTCCCTGATCCAGTCCGTATGCTTTCCAGGTAATATACAGTTTTCCGTCAAGTTCGATCACAAAAGCGTCAATGGCTTCATTGGTCCATTCAATGATCAATCCATGATCTGTAAATCCCTTTTTGATATCTTTCGTTGTTGCTACACCGATATAAGATTTACGGTCTGTTTTCCGGCGTGCCGTGTAATAGACAAAGTAAGTCCCTTTATGATAGAATAGTTCCGGTGCCCAGTAACTACCCATGGTCCAGTCCGGCATCTCTTTCAATAACGGACCGAGATAGGTCCAGTTGATCAGGTCTTTTGACTCATAGAGCCTGTATGGTAAAGCCCATTCGGATGATGTTCCGGCAGCATAATAGGTGTCTCCCACACGGATTACTGTCGGATCGGGATAATCGCCCGGAATTACCGGATTCCGGTAGGTCGTTTCCTGGGAAAAAAGCTGAAACGAACAAAATGTAAGAATAAAGAAAAATAAGGTCTTCATATGTTGATGTTATTTAAAAACAGGTGCAGGTGCGGATAAAGATGGTGTACCTCCCTCAATGTAAGGCCATCCGTCATTGTCCCATTTTACCTGGTCTAATAATAAAATCCTTCCTTTGGGATGCTCCACATCTACGCCATGATAAAGAATCCAGTCATTACCTTTATCATCCTGCACTATTTCGGAGCAATGCCCGTTACCTACGAACCTGTCGTTTTTGTTGATAATGATGTCATAACCGTTTTCCATCATAGGCTTTCCGGATTTATCCTTATACGGTCCGAATAATGATCCGGAGCGGCCGCATACCAGACGGTAAGTGCTTTTCACGCCTTCACAGCAACTACCAATGGAAGCAAATAGAAAATAATCATCCCCTCGTTGATGAATGTAAACTCCTTCGAAGGCATTACCAGCCACTCGTTTTTTTTCAGCGCCTTCTTTTACGGATAAACCGTCATTAGCCAGTTCAATTCCGTAAATTCCGTTAAAACTACCCCAGAATAAATATTTCCTGCCGTCTTCTTCGATGTAAAACTGATCGATGGAATTACGTACTCCTATTTCATTGCTTCTGAAGATTTTCCCATGATCCGTGAAAGGCCCTTCCGGCCGGTCCGAAGTGGCGACGCCTATACCGCAGGTATTTACTCCACCCCATACCGACATGGAATAATATAATACATACTTTCCATTGATGTAATTAATGTCCGGGGCCCATAATCCGGCCCTGGGTTCAAAATTAGGACGGGTTTCCCTGGTGAATGCTGTTCCTACAAATTCCCAATCCACCAGATTTTTCGATTTATAAATAGGTGTATTGCGAATATCTTCTGTCGCATATAAATAAAACCAATTATCCGGGGTACGGATAATTGTCGGATCCGGAAGGCTAGTTGCCACTACCGGGTTGTTATAATATTTTTTTTGCTGGCTATTTCCTGAAAAAGGAAAAATACAAACTGCAATCAATAATAGGAGAAATTGTTTTTTCACTGTTTAATACTTTATAATTTTCCAGACAATAATCGTTCTATCTTGTTTCCAATCATTCATGTAAAAATATCTTCTGAATCTATATTTTCCAAAATATTAATAGGTAATTTTCACGGCAACACCATCCGGATGATTCTCGAATTTCATTAAAACCGTACTGCTTGGGTCATCCCATTCCCATTCGACATCGTGAGAAATGTTATTGTTGATATACGATATGGTACAATCTTTCGGCTTACGGGGTATGAAGATACGCATCACATTTGATGTTTCAACAGGGCTTTTTGCGATGAAAGAATACTCATTTGAAGAATGTGCCTCATCACTTACCCGTGCTCCTGTAGCTAATATACTTACTTTCTTTTTATCGGGAGTATGATCCAAATTGTATAGCATGGAATGATTCCCCGGATGTACGGTTTTTTGTGTCAATATAGGTAAATCCGGATCAAAGAGATCTATAAAAAGCCCGTTGATTACAAAAGGATCGTTGCTAATACTTTCGTCCATGACAGAAATAAGTTCATACGGACCGCGGCGTAAATGGAAACTATTTTTGGTTTCCAATTCTTTTCCGTTAGATGATTTTTTATATAATTCAGACACTGCACCGAATAGTTTCCTGTCCGAGTCCGGTTGCAACACAAAATCTTTCGGGTCATGCCGGATAATACGAACCATTCCTTTTCCTGCCTTATATTCACCTTCCTCAGGAATAAGGCCCAGACCGAGTTTTTCAAAAAGATGTGCGGATGCTGTCGGATAATTATTCGGATCCTGATTCCACCATTCCGAAATATTTTGGAATGGATCATTGTCACTTCCGTTATAAACAAGTATTCCTCCTTTTTTTACCCATTCGGCGAGGTACTCATGGGCTTTCCCATCTAAGGGTTTCATGTTGGAATAAGTCATCAGAAGTATTTTCGTATCAGCCAATGTATTTTTATAACCAAGATTTTCTATATGGGCAATGCTTACCGGTATGCCTCTTTTGAGGAAAGGCAGCACATGTCCATAAAAATTACTTAACTGGGGATCATCGTAACCCTTGTGTATAGGCAGCCGCTGAAACATGAGGGAATTTCACATCAGGACGCTTATTCCATGTGATCCGCTCACTCTGTTATCCGATAAAGGCATATCATTAAGCGTATTGATCATCACATGCATTTGTGTGGAATAGCTGCGGGGAATACGGGCTTTTTCCTTACTACCTGCAGATACGTTGTAGAGTCCTTCGTATATCCTTTCCGGCCATGGCATGATTTCATAATTATCAATACCGGGATAAAGAAGTTGTGCCGTGAAGGTCGCCTGGTAATTACGGCGGTAATCTTCCCAATCGCGTGGCCAGTCTTCTATAGGATCGGTAAGAAAGAACATTTTACGTCCTGTAGGAGCAGTCATCGATACCATACAACCATATTCGAGGAAAGCCGTTTCAAACACACGTTCTTTATGTATTCCCTGATAATAATTCGGTTCTCTTGAAGTACCCGTCCACACCTGTGCAATATATCCGTCCACACAAGGTAGTGAAGCCAGGCTTGCTTCAGGGCTTACAATGCTCCATTGCGAATAGTTCAACAATGAATGGGTCGGCACATAGCAACGGATATTCATATCTTTACTTTTACCATACTCTTTGGCATAAGTAAATACATCTTCTACTGCACGGTAATACAGTTCGTATTTCAATTTATTCGATAACCAGGTGTTTTCAGGGGATTCATGTTGAGGCCGCCATGGAAACCCATAGTATTTCTGCCATTCGCGCTTGAATGCTTCGCTGTAGCCTGCACGTGTCCAGAATTCCGGTTCTTCCATATATATCGCGTCGATCCCTGCATCAATCACCCTTTTTATATGGTTCTCCTTCAGGTACGACAGGAAATTTTCCGAAGGCACAATATAGGGGACCATATGACCATGCCATATAGTATCACCATTCTGTTGTACCTGTCCTTCATCGAGGTGTCGTTTTCCGTCCCACTTGCCTGTAAAATAATCCTGGTATTCCCCCCAGGCGATCCCTGTCATAAAATGGGTAATATATCCCTTTTCCTGCCATGACTTTACACGTTCTTCAAAGGGAATACGTCTGGATTTGTCGCTGGGATTACCGCCAACACCATAAATGATGGCAACGTCTCCCCGGTTATCGATGGTTGGTCGCCACTCCCGTGAAGTCTGGAAAACGGTTTTTTCCTTTCCCGTTGTTTTACTTCCCTTATTGACCGCACATCCGGAATACAGGAATCCGGTGGTCAGGATTAATAAGGATATCCATATTTTATTCATGAAATCGGGATTCCTATCCATCAGATATCATTTGTTTTGAATTTGTTATCAGGCATGAAATGGTAGATTAAAAAACTGCCTGAAAGTTACAAATTTTCAGGCAGTTTTGCACCAGGAAGTGTTATTTTTTTTGTTCCGGGGTTTTGCTGAAAATAGCTTTGACCCGTTTCATATCGAATTTTGTCGAACGGTCATAAAAATAAATCCCGTTCTGTTCCTGTTCCACATCGGTTAGCTGGGTGTAACAATATCCCCAGACATGTTCGGATAGTGATAGAACAACATCCACTTGTCCCTCCAGGCGGGTATAGAATTCTTCCAGGGATGCAGGCGGTCTTCCGTATCCCCATGACTGTGTTTGTGAGTTCTCCATTTGTTTTTCCTGGTCCTTCACCCATTTTATACCGCCGAATTCGTCTATTAAGTAGGGAATGGTACCGTCATAAACAGGAAAAGCATAATTTGCATTATCGCGCAGCCCATTGAATCCAATATTCATTGCCGGTGTTTTTTGTGTCCAGTTCGGTCCATTGGCAAATACTCCGTTATTGTAGATTTTGTTTTTCAGCTTTTCCGGATCTTGTTCATAATCGTGTATGGTCCATATATCGGTTTTAATATGTGTTCCTCCACTGACCACATGTACAGGACGCGTCGGATCGAGGTTTTTGGTAATGTTGTATAAATCTTCGGACAAACGTGGGTATTGTACCTTGTCGGGCCAGAATTGCTCATTCATAGGTGTCCAAATCAACAGGGAAGGATGGTTGCGGTCACGTAAAACAATTTCAGACCATTCCAGGATGAAGTTACGGGCGACTTCGATATCATTGACATCCATGCCCCAGCTGGAAGCTTCCCCCCATGTGAGATAACCTAATTTATCCGCCCAGTAATAGAATCTCTCTTCGAATACTTTTTGGTGTAACCGGGCACCATTGAATCCGGTTTCCATAGATAATTCGATGTCTTTTTTCAAAGCAGCATCACTGGGAGCGGTCCATATGCCGTCCGGATAAAAACCCTGGTCGAGCACCAGGCGTTGATAATAGGGTTGGTTGTTCAGATAAATTTTATTCCCTTCAATATGGATCTTACGCATTCCGGTATAGGCGTTTACTTCATCCAATATGTTCCCTTTCTCATCCAGGGTTTGGTATACCAGATCATATAAAAAAGGACTTTCGGGACTCCACGTCTTCACATTTTTGACATTCAGTACTACTATATTGTTGTTGGATGCTTTGACGGTCTTTGTGGCGACCACCTTTCCGTTATCTTTCAGGGTTACTTTGAAATCATTCCTGCTTTCCCTGTAAAACTGCGGCTGTATGACCACCTGCTTCTGGTCGATATCCGTGATGATCTGTGCCGATCTCAATGCGTTCGGATGAACCGCCTCCATCCATACGGTCTGCCAGATACCGGTAGTACGTGTGTAATTGCAGGCATGAGAAGCATATTGCAGACATTGCTTTCCGGCCGATTGCTTGGTTGACCTTACATCACTGGATGCATATACGACCAGATTATGCGTTTTACCGGGTTCTACCAACTTGGTAATATCTACGGAAAAAGAAGATGTCCCCCCGAAATGACGGGCGGCAAATTTGCCATCGATATAGATTTCGGAATTGAAATATACCGCACCGAAGTTAAGCTGAATATTTTTACCTTTCCATCCGGCCGGAATGGAAATATTTCTCTGATACCATATATGATTGATGAAATCGGTATACCCTACACCTGATAATTTACTTTCCGGTGCAAAAGGAACGATGATTTTTCCGTCGAATTTTGAAGCTGACGGATAGCCTTTTTCAAGTCCCGATCCTACAAAATCGAAAGTGTATGTCCATTCGCCGTTCAGGTTTGCCCAATCCTTTCGTTCGAATTGGGGACGGGGATATTCGGGACGGGGCATATTTGCCTGTGCAAACATAGCAATGGATACCACCGCCAATAATGTTGTAAAGAATATTTTTTTCATGTGAATAAAATTTAATTTTTAATGGTCATATGTAATATCCAATTTTGTTCATTACGTTGGGTGAACAGTAATGTTCATGGATATTTCATTGTTTAAAATTATGGTTACTATTCTTCTAATAATTCGGAATGTGTAGACTTTTTGATAAAAATAATATAATCAAAATCATCGACCAGTTTTGTATCTGAAAATTCATGAGACATATTGACGGCACCTACATTCCTGAATGCCAATTCATCATCTGTCAGCCATCTGCTGGCATCGTTATCTTCTTCTTTTGCTTTCTTCAGATCCAGAAGGAAGATAGGTGCATCTACTGCATTGAAAAAGTATTCATAAGTGCCTATATAAGAAGGCTGGGCTTCATAAGTATTCAATCCGTTCGATCCCACAGCAGTGTAATTCCCGTCATGAAATGCAAATCCGATGGAAACATATTGTTCTCCTAAAGAACGGGACAGGTATTCCCCCATCATTTTTCCCGTTTTTTTTACATGGCCGTTATGTGCCCATGCGACAATTCCCGTTTCGGGATTCTGCTTCTTGATCCACATCAGGTTCTCTGCCATATATTTATCTCTCGACAGATAGTTTTTATCAAGGAACTGTTCAATGATCCTGGCATTCTGTCTGGCCCAGTCCGTTTTCGCCTGACCGGAGCCTGATTTTTCAATGGCTTCCCTTATGGTGGTTATCATGCCATCAATTTTTTCTTTTTGATCTTCAGATAAAGAAACGTTACCTCTATTTTGTCTTGATTCGTGTTTGATCTTGAATAAAACATCAAATAATTCGGAGAGAATACCCAATGTTTTTTTATCGGACTGAAAGAATGTATCTAACTCGCGGATGGCTCCTTCAAAAAATTGCATATCAAAGCCGGTGAAGTAGAGTTTATTTTTCCGGATTTGATTGTGGTCTTTCATCCAATTCACCATGTCCAGCACTTCCCGGGTACGCCATGTCCAGAAGTACATTCCTTTGATCAGTTCTACCGGATCCCCCTCTCCGTCTATGATATATTGGTTCAATTTGTATGATTCGGGCATATTCGCTTCAATCGAAAAAATATTGAATCCTTTCTTTTCACACATGTATTTAAGGATGCGGTGTTTCATCATAAAGATCTCCTTTGAACCGTGCGTGGATTCACCTAATCCCAGTATCTCTATGTTTTCGGTTAGTTTCCCTATAATTTCCATGTCTGAATCATCAGATTCAGCCGGATTGAATGTCCGTAACGGATAAATGTGTTTATTCAACCAGGCGATTTCTTTCCTGTTGGGAGGGGTAAGCCTCGGTGCTCCATCAATATATTTTTTGCCATCGATCCAGATTTCAAAATCATCGAACCAAGCCTTTCCTTCCCCGGTATGTAACGCACCAAAATACATGCTGATCCCGGAGGAATCCACTTTCATATGAATGGTATATTCATTCCAGGTAGAATCTCCGCTCACGCCCCGGTCATACATATTGTCAAATCCCAGTATCTTCCCGTTTTCTCCATCGATACGGCACCATAAACCGGCATATCCGTTTTCCAGTTTCTCGGTTTTTATCTTTCCTTTAAAGGTAATCTCTTTTCCCCTTACCAGTTCTATGGGAAAAAGACCTGTGCATACCCCGAATGTTTTTTGCGAAGAGTTGGTATATTCCATCTTCAGGCTTTTCTTTCCTTCTATGTACTCCTCTTCGTCAAGATGGATCCGGTAACCGTTTCCACCACACATCCATTTTAAGGGAGCAGCCTGTTCATTTCCGAATTCAAAGCCAAGGTTCAGGAATTTCTGATCGGAAGAGGAGGGGGTATGGTTAGTACATCCCACAAAAAGGAAAAAAAGAATGATGGATACGTATTGCATATCTGGATTAGGTTTATTTATTCGTAAAAATGCGAATAAATATCATTTTTGAGAAGCGGCCTTGATGGTATATGATCGTTGATGTAAACAATGGACTTTAATGTATACTTTCAACAAGTCATTGATAGATGGATCAAACCGTTAATTACTGCTTTTGATACCTAATTTCTTTTGGACCAAAGGTAAAATATCATGAGAATCAGCAGATTTTGAAATTATTGTCGCTTCATTGAGTACATAAGTGATGCCTTGCTCTTTAACTACTTCATCAACTGCTTTATTGGCCTTTTCAAGAATAGGTTGCAATAACCTGGCCTGTTCCTGTTGAACGGATTGCTCTGCAGTTGTCCGGAATTTCTCAACATTCTGGCTCATGGTTGATAGTTCTTCTTCTCTTGATTGGCGGACCAATTCTGTCCATTTATCCCTGTTCGTTGTATAATCCTCAAATTTACGTCTGAATTCCACCTGTAGTGATTCCAACTCAGCTTCAAGTGCTTTGGCTTCCTTTTGTATCGTTACCGTTAATGAGTCATATTCCGGCATAGACTGAATCAATTTTTCCATATTGATATGTGCCATTTTTAATGTCTTCTGTGCCATTATACTTTGACTTACAGTAACAACAGAAATAACCAACACTAACCTCAGTAAAATTTTCATTTTTATAATATTTAAAGTTTATTGCAAATAAAAAGAATTAATGGTTCAGAACTATTTAAATTTTGTTAAATAACGCATTGTTAAAAAACAAAACCTGCCCCTTAAAGCAAATAATTACTTGTCAGGTTTTTCCAGAATAAAGAAGTAATGATCAACAAATATGCTGCTTATCGAAACAATAAAAAGTATGGTATATCCCTATTCTTTTTTGGTACAGGAAAAGGTCCTCTCTCCATCTTCATTAGAGTAAGTGTACGCGTTTTCGTAATATTTGATGTTGTTCTCCGTTTCATTACAGATCTCACCACTAACTTCATAGCAGACATATTCACCGGCTTCATCACATATTTCAAATCCTTCGGGAATTTCCTCGCCCTCTTTTTCAAAATAAGAGATTTTTACTTTTTGTTTTTCCACACAATCAAAACAATATGTTTTCACCTTTTTACAGGAGGATAAAGTAAGCAAAACAACAACCAACAATAATAGGTTTTTCATAATGGTACCCCTTTTAAATGATAAAATTATCCCTTTTCTGGGAGAGTCAAAGGTAAGGTATTGACAGGTTTTTTACAAGAAATCAGTAAAAAAAAACACCATCCTTACGGAAAGATACATATATCCTGATACTTCCGGAAATGTATCAACATGATGGCTTTTCTATACCAGGATCATGACCAATAGCACAATGACCAACAGGACCAGCATGATGATCAGGTTCCTGTTTCCTTTCTGTTTTTTTGCTTCTAATTTTTCCTTCATAGCTTAATGAATTTATGGATCTCCCTATCAATAAGATAACCGGGTCGACATTTATATAGATTATCGGTAGTGTTCTAAGAAGCTGTTTAAAAAAGAATTAAATGGAAAAACGCCACTGATTATCAGTTATTTAATTGGGTTGATTTTCATATCTTTATGGTTGCCAACCATATAAATTATGAAAACCGTATCCAACGGACTTAACAGGCAATTAGTGGAGCACAATAGTAAGCATAATTCTTGACAAGCGCAAACGTAAACATGATTTGGGATTGATTTTTAATGCCTTGCTGTATCTGGTAAAGACAAGTTGCCAGTGGCGGATGTTACCCAGGTGTTATCCTAAATGGAACCTGGGTGATATTTATGCCGGTGGCGGTTACAGGGGTGAATTGAAGGAACGGGTTAAGTCATTGTTAAAATGCGATTTACATATCATCCTTAGAAAGAAAACCAAAAAGTTCATCCCTTTGCCTAAAAGATGGGTTGTTGAACGAACATTTGCATGGCCGTTAAATTCCAGAAGATTAGCAATTGACTTTGAATTCAAAACCTGTTCTGCTGAAGCAATAGTTAAGATATAAGATAGCGGTTATAAAATTATTATTGAATAAAATTTAAACAGCTTCTTAGATATCGTGGATCTTGATAGGTTAAGTATTCATTGCTACATATTGTTTCCTTAAGTCATATCGTTTTCGTCGAACTCGGGTTGGTTGCTTCATTTTAAAAATAACCAATTTTACTTGTCCATACTTTCGAACGCCGTTTTCAATTGTCCTATAAATTCCGGTTTATTTTCGCAGGCAAACCGGATAGATAAATTATTCCTGTTATTGTTGGGAATGCTTATACTAATCCGGTTCCATCCCTGTTTCAGGGGAATATTTTGATATCCGGCGCCTGTCTTTTCCAATGGAGTGTTATTGATCCGGATCTCGTTTCCTTCGGTTGGGGTAAGATATATGTCTAATTTCGGCATATCGGGTTCTATCAGCAGGTCGTCCAACGGTCGCGGGCTCCACACGCGGAAAGTATACCGGGTTCTGTTATCTTGTTGCGTGGAAGGAAGATAACGGATATCCAATTTCCCTTCGGCATCTATCAGCGTTTCGGACATTTTCTTTCCCTCCGCTGGGATTCCGGCGCCGGCCAACAGTTTTTCCATAACACCGTAACCTTTGGTTGTTGAGGCAAAAGAAGAAAGCGTGCTGACATAAAATGCGGAACATTCTTCATGGAACTTTACAAATGCCGCGGAGGAACCTTTCATTTCGTTTTCGCTGCGTAAAACGGCTGCTGTTTTCAATTCTTCGGGACGTTTGTTCCATTTCCTCCAATTGGTATTACATGCATTCAGCAAGACCATCCCTTCATCAGCAAAGGGGCCGTTCAGCCCGTAACCGGAAACTTCTTCCTGCTGTATTTCGCAGAAATAGAAATCGGAGTTGACCATGTTACGCATCCATGATACGGGTTCGGGAATAAACGATGATGCTCTTCGTTTATCCAACTCCAAAACGGCGGGCAACAATTTATTATAGGCGTCAACCGTTTCCGGGACGGGACACCATAACCAGAAATCGGCTCCTTGCTTTATTTGTTTTCCAAGCATTTCCAAATCCTTTGCTGACGGGGCCGTATTGCCGTCGGCTATGATCAACGCGCTTCCCGACTGTATCTTTTCCGAAAATACGACTCCGTGTTCTTCAAAAATACGTTTTACCGGGGAGTCATTTTTTCCGAAAAACAGAATCGTCTGGTATTCCTTTTCCGGCTTGACGGATTCCCTTACCGCTGTTCCGGGCATTGTCGTCCATTTGCTCCATGCAGAGCCACCGGATGCGTTGGCCGCCTTAATAGCGTCGAACATCGGCCATGTACGGTATAGCGGTAACGTGGGGTCATAACCCGGGTTGAAAGTGGAACAATACGGTCCCATTCGTTCGGGCTGAATACCCGGTATTCCTTCCCTGTATCCGAGAAAGTGTATTCCGTCGTTTAAAGACGGTTCCGATGTTATATCCCGCTTACCGAAAGGTAATGGTTGCAGTCCGTACCACGCGATATTGAACACCGACACATAGGAAGCGCCCATGATACGTTGCCGTGCAATCAGGTCGTAACATTCATAAGCCAATCCTTCCATGCGTCCCAGTTGCGATTCGTATGCGCGCTCGCCGTTGTATTTCGACACCTGTTCCGGCGTTCCGTAATATGCCATGCTGTGTTCACCGATTCCCCATGGTTTCCCGATTGCTTCCCAGCGTTTCATGGAATTATTATCGCCGTAGTGTCCCACCGTCGTGGGAAGTATTCCGTCGCCATCATCTTCTCCGTCGCTGGATATCCATGGACGGGTGGGGTCATTTTCCCGCACAATATCGCGCCAGTCGGCCCAGGCTTTCTTTTGCATATCCATCCATTCGGGTTTGTTGAATACATGCAGGATAACGGGCTTGTTTTCATTACTTACGCTCCATCCGAAAACACTTGCATGATTGCGGTCGCGGAGCACCATACGGCGAATATGCTCCTTGCAGTTTTCCCAGAAAACAGGAGAGTCCATTTTGGGACCTCCGTCGCTGGCCCAAATGGCGGTTTCCGCCAATACGCAGATCCCCATTTCATCGGCCATATCGAGATAAAAGCGCGGATATACCTGGGCATGCGGACGCACGGCATTGGCGTTGATGTCCTTCAATGCGGTAAACCATGCCCATGCGTAACGGCGCGTCATTTGCGGCACACCCATAAAATGCCAAGAGTCGCCGCGTAATTCGAACGGCTTCCCGTTGAGCAATTGCCGGGTTCCGTCAAATGTCCATTCGCGCCATCCGAAACGCTCATATTTCACATCGGTGACCTTTTTATCATTCAGTGTAAGCATGAGTCCGTACAGATTCGGATGCTCCGGCGTCCAATATTTCAAGTCGCCTTCTTTCACAGGTATCGACACCGTTATTTTTTGTACTCTTTTGGCAGGAATAGTGATTTTCCGACCCACAAGAGATAGCGAGGAAGAACCTGCAAGTTCCCAATCGGGGACAGGCGCCGAATTTACATCTGTTCCCGATTGGTTAATCCATTCGTAAATATTGCCTTTTAACGTCGTTTTAACTTCTTTTGAACCGGTATTGGTTATTTCGACATCCAGTTCCAGCCTGGATGCCGAAACAGAAGGTTTTACAAACACATTGGATATATACGCGGACGGAACGGCCGTCAAAAAAACATCCTGCCAAATGCCTGCTATATGGTATCCCCACATGGAACCTGCAGGCACGATACGCCGTCCTTTCGTTGAATTATCCTCAAACAAAGACTGGCTGCGCACGCCTACCAATATTTCAACATTCTGTCCCGCTTTCACATAAGGAGTTATATCCGCATCGAACGGGAGAAATAAATCGAAGTTTTCTGCCACTTTCCGCCCGTTGACATATACCTCGGTAAATCCGGCAACCGCTTCGAAATGCAAGCCAATGTTGCATTCGTTCCAATCGGCGGGAATTTGCACGGAACGCCGCATCCAAGCCATTCTGACGTCATTCCATTCTTCGGGATACGACGGGTAATTGCGGTGGTCGGGACCTTCCAGGTTTCTGTTGGCAAACGAATTGATGTTCCAGGGAGAAGGTATTTTTATCTTGACCTTATCCCAACCGGAGGATACGGGTTGCGGCAACGCGGGAGCTACACCTTTACCGCGCTGGTAATCGCCCGGCAAGGGTACAGACTGGAAATCCCAACTTCCGTTCAGGCAGATCTCCTTCCTGAACGGTTTCTCTACTTTGCTGATATATCCCTCCGACGGAGCAAAAACATAAGGGTAATTCAGTTTATCGGGGTATGTTTGCTGCGAAAAAAGGGCAAAACAACAAACGAATAATATGAAAACAGAAAAAACAATCTTTCGCATGATATCAATTTTTAAATAAATATATTTTTATAGGAAACTTCCGCAGGACACAGATGTAACACCTACGGTGTTATGGTGATACGGAGAGGTCGATATTTCTATTGAAAGGTATGCCCTACGGGAATACTTATCAGTAATAGAAGAATAAACCATACGCAACGGCACAACCTCTAGGAGATTGCATAACAGCATCTGCCGAATGTATACTATATTCATTTCCTGATAATTTTAAAACGAACTTATTTTACATCTTGTTTGCTCAACATACATTCGCGAAATTGCGTCTTACATTTACGCAAGCGAATCTTACGCCGGCGAAGTTCAATTTTACATTTACGCGACTGTCCCGTATTCAGCGTAACGTTCTGCCAATGTTGTCAACTTAAGCCTCCATGTTCGACGTAACGTCTCGCTACCTCGAAGCTAAAGAAAGGCTTATGTCTTGCATATATGTGTTTGGAAAGCTGGAGCCTTCCTTTTAACCCAACGAAGTTGGGAGACTTCGCCGAACGCAGGAACAGGTCTCTTACTTTTCACAATCCGGAAACGACTTTCACATCTGCACTATCAATGGACCATACCATTATTTTATCCCCCAATTGCGGTTGGCTTTGTCGCCCATGGTGAAAACGAGTTTACCGCCCTGTACAAGGTCGTTATGATCAATAAAGACGCTGTTCAGGGGTTTTCCATTCAATGTCGCCGATTGGATGTATTTATTATCCGCAGCATTATTCACTGTTTCTATCTCGAAAAATTTTCCGTTGCCCAAATCAATCTTAACCTTATCGAAAAACGGACTGCCGATGCTGTATTCCGTTGTACCCGGGGTAACCGGATAGAATCCCATCTGCGAGAAAACGACAAACGACGACATTCCGCCGCCATCCTCATCACCGGGTAAGCCCATCAGGTCATTCCTGAACCACTGATGTACCAGGGTACGTATCCTTTTTTGCGTTTTCCATGGTTCGCCTGCATAATTATAGAGATAGGGAATATGCAGCGAAGGCTCGTTAGCCATTGAAAACTGGCCTACATTACCCGTATGGTCGGGTATTTGTGCATAGAAGGAGTATTTCCCCATCCCTAAAGGTTCCCTGAACATGATGTCCAGGTTTTTGGTGAACTCGCTCTCGCCACCCATCAGGCTGATCAGGTCGGGAATATTATGTTGTACATCCCAGCGGTAAACCCATCCGTTATTCTCGCCGTAATAACCGCGAGCGCCTATACCGCCGGAATAGCGGTAATCAAACGGTTGTATGAACTCTCCTTTGCTATCTTTCGGGTGGAAAAATTTCGTTTCGGGGTGAAAAAGATTACGGTAGTTGAATGAACATTTCATGAAATATTCATAATCTTCGGTCAATCCCAGGTCTTTGGCTAACTGTGCCAGGCACCACTGGTCGTAGGCGGTGCCCAGGGTAACTGCTACGGGTTGACGGCGTTCAAAACCATTTACTTCGGGGATGGTTTCTTCTTCGCCTTCCCTGAGCGCCGGAATATATCCGTGTTCCTTATAGAAATCATCGAGTTTTCCGGCTGGTTTTCCCGACCACGGCGCCAGTGTTTTCTCCATGATGGCCCCCTTACATGCCAGGTAAGCCTGTTTCAGGTCGAACCTGTTCAATCCCTTACGGTGGGCATCCAGAACGGATGCCACGCCATGGTTGGAATTCATGCGGCGGCTGTCGCCCGTGATCTCAGGAAAGGTAGGCATCCAGAAATGCTCCATCTGTTCGGCCATCAGCACAAGGGAGTTGATGATATCTTCTTCCCTTTCCTTGTCGATAAGCGTACGCAAAGGATGATGCGCGCGGTACGAGTCCCAGATCCAGTCATCGTTATAAAAAGGCCGGCCGTTATCTTCATGTACCTTTCCATCGAAAGCGCTGTAATAGCGGCCATCTTCCGAAATACACACAGGGCGTTCGTAACAGCGATAAAGTGAAGTGTAGAAAACTACCAGGTCTTCTTCCACGCCTCCGGATACCTGAATTTTACCCAGTTCTTTGTTCCATGTGTCCCGTCCTGTTTTTTGTATTTCCGCAAGACTTTTGCCGGTGACCTCGCGTTCCATATTTTTACGCGCCTGGGTTGCGTCAATGAACGAAATGCCGTAACGCAACGTCAGTTTTTTTGTGTTTGCGGGATAGTTCATTATAAGGCAGGCATTACGCCCGTTTGCCGAAGCGCCATCGGTGAGTTTTCCTCCATCCAGTACCGAAACGCTTTGCGGAGCCTGTTCGGGTAGCAGGTACACATAAACTCTGGTATTATTCTCCACTATCTGGAAACCCGATAAAGCCACGCCATCCCATGAGAGTTCGCCACGCCTTGAATTCAGGGCTATTTTCACATCTTCATTTTTGTCAAAATTTATTTCGTACACGGCAGACTGATGCGAGAGACCGTAATCAACGGAAATATTCTCTTCGTCAAGATATACCGAGTATGAATACGGGGTAATTTTTTCGTTATCGTAACTGTATCTTATAACGGGTCTCATCTCCTTTTTGCTTCCGTAAAACGGAGAAAGGTTGAATGCTGAACTTCCGCGATGGCTTGTAACCACGATCGGAAGGCCATCCAATACATCGCCGGTAAAGTCGCGCCGTTCGGGATACACGCGCAGCATGCTGTGCGGCATGTGGATGGTGGGAAACGTAGGAACCAACAGGTGGCTGATGTTCCCCATGTAGGGATTGACATAATCAACCGGGGATTTTTCCCGGTTTGTTCCACCTGAAGAACAGGAAACAAGAACCATCGATGTAATGACGGTAACAAACAGAAAAATATGTCCGGTAAATAACGTCATACTATTTTTAAAGATACTAAATGCGGGATATTTCATGAGAATTGATTTATAGAGTGATTTTAAAGTTTTTCAAAAATTTCTTTTCCTTCGGTAACGCCGTTTTCATTAAAAGCGTCAATGGAAAAATAATACCGGGAATCACGGTTGAAGAAGCCTCCTTCATACTGGTTTCCGAAAACCATTGCCGTATTTTTCAATTTGTCCTTTTTCACGCCCCAGCGGATAATATACCCTGTGGCGTCGTCCTGTTTTTTCCAGTTGAAAGATATTCTTCTCCGGTCATCGCGCCTGATAATATCAATATCCGAAACGATGCCGGGCGGATTACCGTTGCCTTTCCCGAAGACCCGGAACCCCGACAATGAAAATTTCCCGTCCATGTCCTTCATATTGGTGATGCGGAGATACCGCGCTTTTAGCTCCGTATCAAACACGATTAATTCATGGGGCATATCTTTTTCGTTTTTTGATTTATCCGCCAAAAGCTTCCATTTATTACCATCGGCAGAATATTCGACAAGATACTGGTATGCAAAATAAGAATCCGGGGCTTTTATATTGAATCCCTCGTCGGAAAAATTGATTTGCAGTGCATTGACGTTCATCGTTTCGCCCAGGTCGACCTGCCACCATTCGCCTTTTTTCCCGCTCTGGGACGCCCACCATGTTTCCACTTGCTCATCATTCGCTTTTTCCGGTTCATGCATAGATAACGATGAGGATGCGGTTACTGGTTTCTTATAGGAAAGAAGGTTCCATCCTGCAGAAAAATCATGGTTTTCGAAATCTGTTTTTTCCTGTGGAACATGGAAAGGATAATCAGTAAAAACCGTATGGGCATACATGCAGCTATCATCCGAAAAATATACGGGGAACAAGCCTAAACGCCTCTCGAACATATGCCTGACGGAAATACACATGGTAGCAACGTGCCAGTAATTACCGTATTTATCCTTGAATGTATGTCCATGCCCCGCTCCACCGATGAATCCTCCGGGTTTGAACGAAAACGGACTGTTCTCCTCGTAGGTGTAGGGGCCGAGCGGTTTGTCGGAAACGTACATCCCGTCGCCATATATGCGGAACTCCGTACCCGGAGCGGCATACTGCAAATAATATTTCCCTTTATACTTGATGATGCAGGGGCCTTCGTTATATCCGTCCTTGTTTTTTTCGTTATGATGACCCGGCGCTTCCCACCCGTATTTGTCCGAATGGTGTTCGATCAATATTTTCGCTTCACCCACCGCCTTAAACTTATCTTTTGGATCGACTTCGACCCCTATGATGGGATCTTTATCGGAACATCCCCAATACATGTAAACCCGCCCGTCATCATCTTTGAAGAAAGCGGGATCAACGGATCCTTTGATCTGGAACCGGAATTTCGAGTCGATATCTTCCCAATCGTCCGTATCGGGATTGGCGTTTTTGAATATTTTAGGTTCTGAAGAACTCATGAAATACATTGCGTCATCCATCACCATGATGGTTGGAGCGTAATGTTCTATGGTCGTAATCGTTTTACAGGGAATATACGTCCATTCCGTAAGATTGGGAGAACTCCAGTAACCTCCCGATTTTGAGGCAAAAAGGTAGTATTTACCTTTGAAATATTCCAGAACAGGATCGGCGGCTTCCCTTCTTGAAGGATCGTCAAACTGAAAACGATAATTCAGGTTCATCGGGTTGGCAATGATATGGCCGTTTTTCTGCTCCACTTCGGAAACCGAACAACTAACCGATACGAGAAGGATAATGGCAAAATGACAGATTGATTTCATGGTTTGATTATTTTTTCTTTTCAAAAACCCTCTTTAAGCACTTAGTGCTATTTATTGTTTTCTTAAGTTGCATTGATCAAATGGATTACGTTCAGCAAATATGACATTAATTATTTTATATTACTTAAAATACAGAAGGTTCCTGAAAAGAATCAATTGGAGTTAAATATCCTATTTTCTTTCGGGCATTTTAAAAGACAACGGTTTTTCGCGGCGCAACATTTTCGATGCTTCGCCGGTAAGGAACAGGTAATGGTCGGTTGGTTCGCCGTCGAGGCCGAGCATTTTAAAGTGTTCGCCTACGGGCGGGTTGTCCGATACTTTGAAAATAGCCGTTCCTTCATTCACTTCGTCGAACATGGCTATGTAGATCATTTCGGCACCGGCATTGATGGCCGTAGTGATCTGATTCCAATAGAAGCGGCCACCCTGGCGCGGGATAGAACCGAGAGGCATCGCTTCCTCGAAACCAGGGCCTTTACTCAGGTTGTACCAGCTGAATCCGGGCGTTACACAAGGAACGTAGCTTACGCCGTTTTCCTTGCACCATTTGATGTCGGCTAGGATATGGTCGCGGAGGCGGTTCATTTCGTAATGGAGCAGCGGAGTAAACCGTTGTACCATCCAGGGGAGAACGATATCGGCTTTACGGATCACGTCATGCAGGTAAGGATCTGGCAGGCAGTCGTGCTTCAGTTCACGCCAGCAGGTAGGCACGCCGAGCATGACGCTGCATCCACCGTATACAGGATCGTTCTGCAGGAAATCGATGAAACGCTCAATGCCAATGTCACGTGTATTATAAGGACGGTCAGGAAATCCGATTCCCCAGATGGCTACGAGCGGTTTCCCGTTGAAGAATACGTAAGTTTGTGTTCCCCGCTGGTTGGTTACCCGTAAAGAATCCACCAAATATTTCCAGTCTTCGATCAGGCTCGAACAATCCTGTCCGATTCTCAACCCGGAAAGGTCATACATCACGCCAATGGCGCGTTCGTATTTGGAGGCTGCTTCCATAGCGTTTTTCAGTACGACATTCCTTGCTTCGCCTCGCCGGGCCGCCCCGAAAAATCGCTGCATAAAAACACCGTCAACGCCGTATTCCTTCATCCATTTGAAATGAAGGTCAACAGTGCTCTTATCGGTCGAACTGAAAAAGCGGGCTGTGCTACCATCGGCATGTTTCAGGCCGGTCGGGTAGGTTTTTTCGTATTCCCTGACGTCCGGCCACATATCAATGTGAATTTTTTCCGGATCGGGATGCATCACCCCGTTTTCTGGCGCACGGAACCATCCCTGGTAGCCGGCCATTGCCAATCCTTTATAAGAAGGGTATTTTGTCGTTTTTGAATGTTTGTTTTGTGCGTTAACCGATAACGATAAAACGGATAACAGGATAAATACCGGAATACACTGTTTCATTGATTATTGTTTATTGATTATTGAATATTTGTCTTTTCATGAATAACCGGAGTCAAAAATTATTCATTCAATTGATACCTGACAAAAGCAAAACGCTTGCTGTCCGGAGCCCAGGAATTGACATTGATTGTTTTATATTACTTACTAAAGTACAAACTCACTGTTTAGCCGGATATCTTCCGAGGAAGAACCAATCATAAACCGGTAGGTTCCTTTGGGCGTAACGAAATCGTTTTTCGTTTCGTCCCAATAACGCAACAGGCTCTTTTTGATTTTTATTTCTACCTTTTTGTTCTCTCCTCTGCGGATGGTATTCCGTACGAAACCTTTCAGTTCCTTGTTGGGCGTTACTACGCCCACATCCGGCAATTTTACGTACACCTGTGAAACTTCGTCGCCGTTGTGTTTTCCCGAGTTTTTTACATTGAAAGAAATGAGCAGTTCATCACCGAGGTCTTTTATTTCGGGTTTGGCGTAATTGAAGGTTGTATAACTCAACCCGTAGCCGAAAGGATACAGCGGCTTGCTGGTGAAATACTGGTATGTGCGCCCTTTTGTGATGTCATAATCGTCAAACGGAGGCAGTTCGTCCAATGAGCTATAATATGTCAGGGGTAATCTTCCGCCGGGGTTGTAATCGCCGAACAACACTTCCGCTACGGCAGTTCCTCCCTGCTCGCCCGGATACCAGGCATTCACGATGGCGGGTATGTTATCCTGCATCCAGTTAACGGCAAGTGAACTTCCTGCAACAAGCACCACCACGATATTCGGATTGACCTTGTACAATTCTTCGATAAATTCGCGCTGGTCTTCGGGCAGGAAGATGTCGGAACGATCTTTGCCTTCCCTTTCAATGGTTTTGTTGATGCCGAGAACGGCCACCACCATATCGCATTCGCGCGCCGCTTTTCCGGCTGCTCCGTACAGATCGATGCGGTCTTTCTTGGCTGTTTCCGGAACGCGCCATTGCAAACGGGCTAAAGCATAATCGCGGTTGTCGAAATATTCAGCTTTCAGGTTATAATCCTTACCGGCTTCGAGATAAATATTGGCAGTATCCATCGTCAGTCCGCCGCGGCGCCAAGAGTCAATCAATGTCTTCCCGTCGATGCTCAACCGGCAACCGTCGTCATTGCTGAAACTGAACGTGTAATTCCCGGAAACGGACGGCCGCAATTTACCCGTCCAGCGGACAGACAAAGGTGATTCGGGCAGGAACGGGTCGGGGGCCTGATTGGCCGGTTCGAAATTGATCCATTCCTCCGTGCGTACTTTCGGGTCACCTTTCAGTTCCATATTGTCGAAATACTCGGTTTTCAGCCCTTCCGGAAAATTGCCGCCCTGAATCAGCTCCATGCCGTCTTTGGCCGATTTCCAAGGCGCATGAACAATCTTCACGTCCTTGCCCACGCGGTTGCGGATACCCTGTAAGATGGATACCGGTTCGTTGGCGGGCGTTCCGCTGTAATCACCAAACTCCGAGTTGGCCGCATTGATCCCGACCACAGCAATGGATTTCACCTTCTTCGTATTAACGGGAAGCGTATTCTTGCTGTTCTTCAACAACACGATACTCTGGCGGGCGGATTCCAACGCCAGTTCTTTATGTTTTTCCGAACCGATAACGCTGACGGGAATTTTACTGTACGGATTGGATGTCGGGTTATCGAAAAAACCAAGCAACATGCGGGCACGTAACACGCGGTATGCCGCCGTATCGATTTCGGCCTGCGACACCATATATTGCTTGTAGGCATTGAGTAGAGGGGTAATATACACATCGTCGCCGCATTCCAGGTCGAGGCCGGCTTTGATGGATAAGGTGGCGGCTGCTTCCTTCGTCTTCACATATTTCATTGCCGAAACCAGCAGGCTCGGCCCGCCGCAATCGGATACCACGTAGCCGTTGAAACCCCAGTCGTGGCGAAGCACTTTGGTCAGCAACCATGGATTGGCGGTACAGGGAACATCGTTGATAGCATTGTAAGCCGACATAATAGAAGCCGCTTTACCTTCCTTCACGCACATCTCGAAAGCCGGCAGGTAATATTCACGCAACTGCCGTTCGGATATTTGCGGATTGCACACAAAACGGTTGTGTTCCTCATTGTTTGCGGCAAAATGTTTGGGTGTGGAAACGATTTTCAGGTAACGGCTGTCGTTGCCCTGCAAACCTCGCACGAAAGCGGTTCCCAGCACGCCGGCCAGATACGGGTCTTCGCCGTAGGTTTCGGGCGTGCGTCCCCAGCGTGGGTCTCTCGACATATTTACGGTGGGCGACCAGAAAGTGAGCAGATCGGTAAAACGCGCGGTTTGCAACCGTCCATACTCAAGGTAATTCCAGCGGGCGCGGGCTTCGTCCGAAATGGCCGTAGCCACTTTGTGATGCAAATCCGGGTTCCACATGCTGGCAAGGCCTATCGCCTGGGGAAAAACCGTGAAGCGGCCGGGACGTACAACGCCGTGGAGCGCTTCGTTGCCGTGATAATACTTGGGGATATCCAGCCGTTCAATTCCGGGAGAAGTTGCCCGGAGCAAACTTATTTTTTCCTCGATTGTCAAACGGGACAGTAAATCCATGATACGGTCGTGGACAGGCGCTTTTTCATTCCTAAAAAGCATGTTATCCTGCGCACCGGCGGGAAACATTCCGAAGACAAGCAAAAGAGCGAAAACAATTCTTTTCATTTTTAATTCTGTTTTTTATGCATTTTATTTTCTAATAACCAATGTATGGAAAGATTGTGGCTTCAGTGTCAGGCTATAAATATCTTCACCGATTTTTATGCTGGGGGAAACCACGCTATTGTTTTTGTTCCGAATAACCAGAACCAAACTGCCATCGACATTCCTGAATGCCAGCATATCGTTAAATTCGCCGGTGACAGATAAACGTTGCGCGCCCGGAAGCACATAATGACTGAAATGTTTCATCAGGTAATACTCATAATTGTACTTATAGGTTTTTGACTGTACATCCACGGTAATTAATGAATTCTGGCTCCATCCCCATCGGCTTACTCCTCCTTTTTCTAATGAAATATTCCAATAGCAATATACATTCGTACCGTTCGAAAGATAATGTTTCATCAATTCCCATGCATAACAACAATATTCCCAATCATTTCTCCCATCTCCACATTCCTGTTCTGTCTGGTATATTTTCAGCAAAGGATAATCTGTATGTATTTTACCGACAGCGCCTTTTCCTGCCCATTGGAAACCTACGCCTTTAATGTATTTACTGCTTTTTTCATCCAGCAATAGCGTATCGACCAATAGCGTGTTGGGCCTTTCCATGGTGCCGAACATTACCTCTGTTCCAATCTTCGCCATATGAGGGCCAAGATATTCGCCAACAAACGTATTTATTCCGGAAGCCGTCCATGTGCAACTCGGAAATACCTGACAGGAATTAAACTCATTTTGCGGCATTACCATCGAAATATGAATCCCTTCATTTCTATATGCCTCAATAAATTTCGCGAAATAAAGTGCGTATGCTTCAAAATATTTTTCATCCTGAATAAACATGTTCGTCCCTTCTTTTCCCATCTGGGAAGGAAGCAATCCATTCGGAAATTTCTCGTTTCCGGAAACATTGCAAGCATAATGCTTGTTATATTTCATCCATGCAGGCGGAGACCACGGAGACGCCCATATAGTTAACGAAGGGTTATAATTTTTCGCCAACCGGATAAAAGGTATTAAAGTTTCGAAATCATTAGCAATAGAGAAATTTTTCATTTCAAAATCACCTTCAGTCTCGTTGTACGAATACCAGTTCCGTGAAAAATCATTTGCTCCGACAGGCATCCTGCAAATCGTAAAATTTGTCCCCTTTCCGGGATAGAATAATTCTTTCAGAATATCATCCCTGTCTTTTTCAGACAACGCACTTAATGAAGTCCAACCCAATTCGTTAAAACAAGCGCCGAAACCATCGATGGTTTGTTCTGGGTTTGCCAGATGTACTTCCGCACTAATGGATGCACCTCCTTTTTCTGTTTTTATATGCTGACTTTCCTGATGAACCCAGGAATTATCGGGAGTAGACATCACCCAGTCAATAATTTTCTGTTTTTTGCAGGAAACGCATACAAAAGCGATACATAAAGAAAATAAAATTGTTCTCATAACTTTTATTTAGCCAGTTTTGCATTCACTGTGATGGTTTCCCCTTTCTTCATTTTATAGGTTTTCTGCATATCGCCGGTACGGAGATTCAATTCTCCGCCCAGTTCGGAATAAATCTTCGCTTCGGTCAGCTTACCTTTTTCCCAGACCATGTCGATAACAAATCCTCCTCTGGCTTTCAGGCCTTTTACGGAACCTGTTTTTGCCATCGCCGATGGCAGGGACGGTAACAGATGAATATCGAAGCTACCGTTTTTCTTTTTCAGGTGGCTTTGAACGATCATTTCGGCAATAGCCGCGGTGGCTCCGAAGTTACCGTCGATCTGGAAAGGCGGATGAGCATCAAAAAGGTTGGGATAAGTTTTGTTGGCCAACAGAACGGACAATAACTTAAATGCATGGTCGCCATCATGCAAACGGTTCCACATATTGATCTTCCACGCCAGGCCCCAACCGGTTCCATCGTCTCCGCGTGCGGTCAGCGTTTTGCGGGCTGCTTCGGCCAGTTCGGGCGTTCCTACTACGGTAATCTGGTTGCCGGGATGCAGGCCGAACAGATGCGATGTGTGCCGGTGGTGCGGGTCTACTTCCTTGTAATCTTCGGCCCATTCGAGAATGCGTCCCGTGGTTTCGCTTATCCTGATAGCGGGAATCCGTTTCAGTGTTGCTTCGCATTCTTTCCTGAAATCGGCGTCTATCTTCAATATATTGGCGGCATCAATACAATTTGTCAACAGGTTGTGAATGATTTCCAGATCCATAGTGGCTCCGTAGGTGAAAACGGAATGTCCGCCACCGGGAAGTACAAATGCATTTTCGGGTGAATAGGACGGATTGGTCACCAATTTACCTGCATAAGCTGTTCCGGCAGGAGCTTCCACCAGGAAATCCATAATGAAACGTGCAGCACCTTTCATTACAGGCCATGCGCGTTTGGCAAGAAAATCCTTATCGCCTGTATAACAGTAATGATCCCACGGATGCTGTACCAGCCATGCTGCTCCTACAGGCCATATTCCTTGCGGACCGTCGGCAGGAGCGGTAAATCCCCATGCGTCGGTCAGGTGGTGTACCACCCATCCGCGTGCCCCGTAAATTGTTTCCGCGCTTTTTTCGCCCGGTTTTATCAGCATATCCGTTAAATCAAAAAGCGGGGTGTGCATTTCCGATAGGTTGGTCAGGTCGGAAGGCCAGTAATTCATCTGAAAGTTGATGTTGGTATGGAAATCTGCGTTCCAGGGTGCATTCATCTGCCACACCCAGAGGCCTTGCAAGTTTGCGGGCATTCCGCCGGGACGGGAAGAACCGATCAGCAGATAACGGCCAAACTGGAAATAATTCGACACCAGGCCCAGGTCGGGTTGCCCCGTTTTGCGCGCCAGATCCAGGCGTTCGTTTGTGGGCAACGATTCAATGTCGGGCGAAAGCCTGCCCAGATCCATATCCACACGGTTGAAGTATTGCTGATGGTCGGCAATATGCCCGGATTTGATTTGGTTGAATGATTTTCCCACAACTTTTGCCAGGGTTTCGGCACATTTCTTTTTGGGGTCTTCCGAGAAGGTGGTGATGCCTTTTGCCAGATTTTCCATACCCGGATAGTTGGTTGCTCCGGTGATGTACAGCGTGAGGGTGGTTGCATTTTTCACCTTCAGTAATTGTTCGTGACCCGTATTTTCGACGACTTCGGTGGTTCCGCCATCGGCTACTGCTTTCACCTGGGCGGCAAAACTTACACCGCGCGGCTGGTCATTCTTATCTTTTACATTTATCCGGCCGCTCAACAGCAAACCGTCATTGCCTATTTTTTCACATTTCGCATCCTGTGCTCTTTTCAAAGCCAGTGAAAGGTTGATCTTGTTCGCTTTGTCGGCTGTGATGCGGACAATGATTGCATTATCGGGAGCCGAAGCAAAATATTCGCGGGTATAATTTACGCCGTCCGAAGTATATTTTACGGTGGAAACGGCGGTAGACAGATCAAGCGTCCTCACGTAATCATAAGCGGTAAGTTCGGGCGTGTCAAACCATAACTCGCCTAATGACTGGTATGATCTTACTCTTTTTGGATTGCCCATCATCGTTGATTCGGCCAGTTTAACGGCTTCGTTATTTTTGTCTTCGAACAACAGCCGCTGTACTTCGGGCAACGCCTTACGTCCTTCGGGATTGTTGGGATCCAGGGGATAACCGTCCCATAAGGTGTTTTCGTTGAGCTGGATACGTTCGTCGGCCACGCCTCCGAAAACCATTGCGCCTAAATGTCCGTTACCCAGTGGGAGCGCTTCTTCCCATACCTTGGCGGATTCGCGGTACCAGAGAACATTTTTTGTGTTTTCCGGTTTTGCTCCTTTTCCGAAAAATTCGGCGCGGTCTGTCCATTTGGCGTCAATCGGTATTTTCCGTTCGCTTGCGCCTAATCCCGTTGTCTGAACTACTTTTTGAATGGTTCCGTCGGGGTTGAAATACAGTTTGTCAAAACAGATGGAACGCAGGTTGCCCCGTCCCGAAAGGTCGCAATTGTGGTAAAACTGATACCACTGTCCGTTGTACTCGACAACAGAGCCGTGGCTTGTGTCGGAAGTAACCTTATCCAGATAAACACCCTGGGATTTCCAGGGACCTAACGGATTGTCACTCATGGCATACCGCATCTGATTATGTCCCCGCGCATTATCGGCATAAGCAAGGTAATACACCCCATTTCGCTTAAATACCCATGCCGCTTCGTGGAAATCTTCCAGCCCTTCCATAAATTTTAACGGTTCGGCAAGTTCCGTCATATTGTCTTTTAGTTTGGCTCCGGCGCATCTGCTACCACCTCCGTAATAGAAGTAGGCCTGCCCGTCGTCATCTGTAAATACGCAAGGGTCGATCATAGCGAAATTATCATTACCCAATTCCAGATAACCCTGTACGGTAAAGTCTGCGGCAGGTTTCTTGCTTGTCGCTATGCCCACTTTCCATGTTTTGTTCCACTCCGTTCCGCTGGGATGAGGAAAATAGAAATAATAAGTGCCGTTTTTATAGGCACAGTCGGGCGCCCACATAAAGCCGCCTTCGGGTCTGCCCCAGGGAACCTGACTGGCAGAGAGTATTTCGCCGTGATCTGTCCAATTCACCATATCGTCGGTGGAATAGACGTGATATTTGTCCATCAGGTCGCATCCGCGCGGAGGATCAATATCATGCGACGGGTAAACATAAAGGCGTCCGTCTTCCCAGACATGGGCCGAGGGGTCGGCTGTAAAAATATCCCTTACAAAGGGATTGTTCTGCGCATGAAGTTGAAAAAAAGCGATTCCCGTAAAAAGAATCAGTGATAACAGATAACGTATTTTCATTGTTTAGTGGTTTTTATAGTTTATTTTTTAATATTGACTTTTGTTGCTTTCTCAATAAAATCAACAATAATCTGCGGATTGGGAAAGCTGTGCGGATGATGCTTGAATCCTTCTTTTACAATGACGGTAATATCTCCTCCTTTTTTCCTGATCTTTTTTTCAAAAGGAAAGGTATTTTGTGAATTGACGGCCGCTTCGTCCAGCCCGGCGCAAATGATAAGTATCGGGTATTTACCCTTCACAATGGCATTGATCTTATCTATAGGACTTTCCTTGAATTTCTTTATCTTTTTCCGGTCGATATGGTAATTCTTTTCTATTCCTTTCGTGATTTCATTTTCGGGTTTTTCCTTACCATCAGGACCGAAATACATGGCTTTCATATCCAAAAGCGGATTGTCCACGTAAACTGCCGCTACTTTATCCGGATTGGCGGCTGCCCAGTTGAATGCGTAAACGCCGCCACGGCTCATTCCTTCCAATACCACTTTTTGACTCAACCCTCCTTCGTGCAGTAGTTTATAGAAATCGTTCCATTCTTTAATGTTCTGCTTATTTCCCAGACGTTCCGCCTGATCGCAATACACCAGGTGATAACCTCTTTCCAACAGGGCGATGTCGGTTTGTGGTTCATGCGCCCAGAAACGCATCCGCCATATCCACGGATGATCTTTTCGAGCTTTTTGGGGCTTTACCACTTTACACTCACGTCCTTCGCGGGAAAATACCGCACACCGGTAACCGCGGAAATTGCTTACCTTATATTCTATTCCCTGCTTGTCCAACGCTTCGAAAATATCAAAAGAATCGTCCGCAGGGAGAGTAACCTGAAGGGCGAGCCGCCGGGCAATAATAGCAGAACCTTCTTCCTCAGGATGGATTTTATCGGGTATCAACTCCGGTTTATCAATTAATAAAGGATGCATATCCAACACTTCCACGTTTTCCTCGTAAGCTGCTTTTGCCAGACGCGGCGCCACGTCGTTGACACTTACCGGATCATATATACCATCTTTGTCGGTTACAAAAAAAGCGGTGGGGAGCAATACAATTACCCGGGGACGGGACGGTAATTCTTTAAAAGAACGGATCATATCCCGGCAATCCTGTTCCAGATCGTTGTAATATGGACGATTAACGGCTTTGGCATCGTTTCCGCCCAGGTCTATGAAAACAATATCGGGATTACTGTTTAAAGCTTTTTTATAAGCATCGGTATTCCAGTATGGCAGATTCCCTTTCCTAAGCATGGTTGATCCGCCTATTCCGTAATTGGATACCTGATAACCGGCTCCCAGCAATGATTGTAATTGTCCGGGATAAGAATTTTTCACAGGATCTTTGATACGGGCGCCTTGGGTAATGCTGGCTCCTACGCAGGTGACCCGGATGATATTTTCCTGCGCAAAATTGTTTTGGAAACACCATCCGGACAATAATGTTATCAGGATAAAAAATGCTTTAATGCTTGTTGTTCTATAAGTTGTATTCATTTGAAGTTGATTGACATTAAAAATGTAATGTTCCAGATATTTGCCAGATTAAAGGTATTTCTTCTAACAAAGAAACGAATACCCGCTTAACAAAATGATTAATAGAAGTGTTAATCACGACAATTTAGCAATTTTTAAGAATAATTATCATTTTTTCTTTTAGCCTTAGTACATGACGAAAATTCATTATACCGGTTTACATCCTTTAACTTCGTTGAACTTACCCTTGCGTTGAGCGGTAATTACCTGTTTACACCCGACCAACGCTACATTCACTTCCAGCTTTTCTATTTAAGGTCAGAACGCTGGTTAAAATTACAATGTGAAAATATTTTTTTTGCTGTGGAAATAAATTTTCACACGTGATTTTCCGGAACGCCTGCCGTATGCTTTTTATTGGCAAGGCCGGCGAATATCCGTTTTTATTTAAATACTCCCATCATACGGTAATAATTTTCCAATTGCCTGATCATGATTTTTTCCCCGGCGCCTATTTCTATCAGGTTCGGACCGTGGTCGGCGCCAAAACCGCCATAAGCCGCCGAACGGATATCGGGAAGGTATATCGGCCATTTACCTCCGTTCCACGTATATCCGAACAGGAAAGGTATTTTTCCGTAAGGTTCGAACTCTCTTTTCCAGTCGATCTGGAATTTAATAAATGGCTCACCGGGAACTGTTGCGATCACAAACCGGTCATTAATGGATATTACCGAGAAGTGAACATTATAATGAAGGTTCTTATCATAACGCCCCGTAAAAAATAAAGAATCAGCCTTTACTTTTATATCCGGTACATCATGCGGATTCGGGTATAATTCCTTTGCTAACTTCACAGCCTCAATGGAGAGAAGTTTTCCCATACGGTCGATCAAATCATAATTGGAAGGGCGGGGATCATCAGGCGCTTTCCTGCCTCCATCTTTGAACAGCGGCGCCTGATTGCCCCCACCTCCCTGAACAAACAAACAATTAACCGTATTATTAAAAGCTTCTTCGGTATACCTGGTCGCATAACCTACATAATCAGCCGAAATTTCAAAGTTATTCCATGCCACATCGGGGTGGCATGCATAATTCATGATCAGCGCTTTAGGATTTCCGTTCATATCGTCTAACCGGATCACTCCTATCGCGGGATCAACTGGTCCGTGGGGAATACGCTCGGGATTGACTGCCCGGTAATGATCGTCGCCCAGCCATGATTCCCTTGCACGCCCGTCTTCACGAAGAATTAACCGGTTAAAGCTCAATTGGGGAAAATAACGATGACCGCCTGATATTTTCGTTTCAAACATCTTTTTTGAGGCTTTTTCCATTACGGAAACAATCTGTTTTTCGAGCTGCTCTTTCGGCGCGACTTCTGCTGAATGGGTATGTTGTGGAGAAAAATACACTTCTTTTAGGTTGAACTGCTTTTTCAATGATTCGGCTAAAGGGACATTGGTGTATCCGCCCAAATCCAATCCTATAAATGCGATCCGTACCCCACCGGATTCCAGTATCAGGCTCCTCGCATATAGGGAATCATGAACAGGATATTTCGGCTGAAGCGGTGTAATATTAATTTTTGCTGTTCCTGCCATCAGTCTTTCGGCAGCAAAAGCCGGACTGGACATATAAGCAATGCAACTCAAAAAAATAAGACTTGATAAAAACCGATTGATTTTCATATGTATATAAATTGTTTTTAATGGACATATGGGCCCCTCATGCCTGATATTCATCAACTTTGGCGAGCTATTATTGCTCATGAGGGGTTCATGTGATTAAAAGTTAAGGGTGAAAATATTTTTTATCCGATTATCGGATATTATGCCCATTTAGTGAAATTCAACAATAAAGTATTAAGGCTACATATACCAGCAAGTCCGTAAGACTTGAATATCAATAGAAAGATGCGAACATGAAAACCGTATCTCTTTTAAGGAGATACATTCATAAATCTCCTAATGGGGAGTATTCTTTCTCACACCATTTTCTATTGATATAAATCGCCTGACGGCGAAACTTTGGTAATTTATTTTTGAAAATCCCTTATCAGCTGGCCGTTTCGCCACGCCGAAGCTAAAAGCAGGAACTTTCTGAACGCAACGAAGTCCGGAGACTTCGCCGAGCTCAATTTCCCATTTTTTAAACATTTTATTAGGCAATCATATTTTTAATTATTCTTTGAATAACTCATTCTGACCCGTCTTCCGGAAGTTCCACCGGGATTGTAATATTATAATTTACCTATGCAGATGGAACATGCACGGCCATTGGGTTTTCCATCTATTTCAGACAGTACGCTATGATGGTAAAAAGCAAAGAATATCAATCCGTCCCTAAAACAATATCAGAACCAAAAATACGACCTGTTCCGGCTTTGCTTTTCCTAAGCCCTGAAACATAATAATTATTGGTGAGTTCTGTTGAAACACCCGTTTCGTGCAATTTTGCATATACGTTGTCCCCTGCCGCCTCGCCTGTCATTCGTTGCGCAAAAAATGTCGTATAAACATGCACTTTCCCGCCCCTGTTATCTATACCGGGAGCGCCGCTACGCGTATAGTTTCCCTGCTGGATACGCACGGTGCCATTATTGATGATGGCTCCAATAACAGGACTTCCCCAGAATGCACTGTTGTACAGTATCAATTGGGCGTCAGGATGAACTTTATCCGTTTTCACTTTATCGCCCATGAGAATATACGAGCGGACAGGCTGTGATGTAATTTGTGTATTCACCAACTCAGAATTGATGGCAACTATTTTGGTATTCTTGTCAGCGTCTTCTACAAATAGAGAAAACGTACATCCGTCCGAACCGTGGCCTATCACCGTCATTTCACCCGGATTTTTGCCGGTTATCGCATCTTTTAGGAAATGAATACCATATATCGAACCGTAAACGAAATTGTTGAAAATCGTTTGGTTTTTAACATCTGCGAATTTGAGCGCGCTACAATTTGATTGTACAAAACGTGTCATGGATGCTCTGGGATATCCCTGGCCGCCTTGCGGTAGCCTTGAACCGTAATGCGGATTGAACTGCATGTTCCGGATAAATCCGCCTTCAGCGCCGCCGCCGACCCAAATTCCTGCTCTTACGAGTACGCCGGCAAAGTAATCGACATAGTGACCGCCCGTATTGTATGAGGCAAGGTCTATTCCTTTATCACCCAATGCTACGGTCGTGTTCACCACATAAACGTTTTTACCTTGCCCCTGGATCAGAAACGGAGTTATTCTGGGATCACTGACACTGGCGCCGTCAGTTGTTAAATTGGTTTGCACAATGGTTATTCCCCTGATACCCGCACCTGCATCAAGCTGTATGAGCGAAGGCCCTTTTTCTCCCGCAGCGCCGCCGGTATAAGTTGTAAATATAGCTGTCCCGCCATTTTTTGTATGGTGCTGTACGTCCCATGTCCCTCTCAATTCAACTCCCGAAGGGACTTTTACAGGACTGTTCACCAAATACCTTCCGGCAGGTAGATACAGCGTGCCGCCGCCGGCAGTCTTAACGGCGTTAAGTGCCGCCTGCAAATCAGCCGATATATCCTTTGCCGGGCTATCATTGTTAAAGCCTGTAACTCTCGGCAGGTCGGCTTTTATCACTTTGTTTGACACCGGCCTCGGGTGTTTGCTAATATCTGTTTTTATATTTTTAGGAATCGGCTCAAATGCGTATTCATTGCCACTATTCATCTCGATTTTGGCGGACCTGCTATTATTTTTGACTTCCAATTTGCGGTTATAACCGGAGTTTACCGATTTGAGCGTTTTCATATCTATACCAAGGATCACATGATTGGCCGGTTGTTTAAAATCGCATTGCGTGAGCAATACGTTACCTTTGTTTATTCTAAGCGCGTATTCACGGTATTTGTCAAATGTACAACTTTCAAAGGACACCACTCCGTCACTGCCGTCGCTGACTACAGGCCCGGTGAAATCCACGCCGTTAAATTGTACGGAGGTTCTGAAATCGTTATAGAAATATACGGCGTTCCCCTCTTTATCTGTCCCGAATGTAGAATTGGATATCAGCAATCCATAGGGGTTAACGTCCTGAACATAAAGACCGTTTCCGCAGTTTTTTATATGAATTTCGTATAACTGCGCGTTCGGAGTATCAGCATAACCGGGTTCCCTGCCGATCCACATACCCGTCTTATAACCGGTAACATACAAATAAGACACATATTCCCAATCAGAGCGGTGCATATTGAATCCGGTGCCGTTCGCTCTCGTATATTCCGTAACCTTTGCAAGCGAAGGTGAACCCGGTAGTCCTGAGTTTGCCCAGTATTTCGGGTCTATTTTGACATTCTCAATACGTCCGATGTCGGTACACACATGAACTTCGATTCCGGTATTGAGAGCGGTCATGTAGCTATTCAACACATAATGCAACTCGCTCGGCGCGGAATAGAAACCGTTGTAAGCGTTTACAAAGGTTACGTTTTCAACAGTCGCACAATCGCCGCTTGTTTGAAATAATGTCCACGGATATGGCTTAATGTCGTTGATATCCTGTTCTGGGTACCATACGGACAGGTTCGTCACGCCGGTTCCTTCCCTCATTTCTATGAACCTGTCGGCGATGCTGGTATAAGTAGTACGGAGTGCATTACCGGCCTGTGAGTCGTTCCACCAGCTTTCAACAGATGCGTTATAACCGGGTGCATTTTTCCCCACGCGCACCTCAAGAATGGTTCCGAGAACTTTCCCATTGTTTAATTCAGGGTCTGCCCAGTCTCCGCGGAGCTGTACGCCCGGCGGGAGCCGCAGGACATATTGGTAATTAAACTCTTTCTGAGATTGTTCGCTTCCCTTGCGTACTCTAACATTTCTCGTACCGGTTTGTGCACTACGGAACTCATAATTACCTGCCGGAATATACACTACGCCGCCGCCATTGCTGTGTGCAGCATCAATAGCCGCCTGAAAAGCTACCCTGTTGTCAAAATCCGGCTGTGCTTTTGCACCGAAGTCGGTCACTACAAAGTCAGATATTACCCAATCTTTTGTAGGATAAATGGTTTTTATACTTTGTTGGGGCGACTGTTGTGCATGAACGATGCCCGCGAAAAATACGGCAATAATGACCATCATTTTGCCTTTCGGTATGATCCCGTTTTTGAACCTGGTTCTTTTCATTACGCCTGTTTTATCTGGTTGCATCTGCTACTCCCCTGAAGTAACCTATTGATTCGGACAAACCGGCAAGAGGGTCTTTCATATCCTTTTCGAATTCAAGGCTACAGGCGCCGGTGTATTTCACTTTCCGCAACGTGCGGACAAATGCGGGTATATCAATGATGCCGCGGCCCATTTCACAGGTTCCGCCTTTTTTACTTGCGGCGGTAACATCCTTAATGTGGATATCGAATACCCTTTTATGATACAATTTTAAATCCTTGACCGGATCGAATCCTGCACGGGCGTCATGGCCTATGTCCAAACAGATTCCGATACGCGGATCAAGGTCTTTTACATGCTCCATCACATCTTTTGCATGTGGATATAATTCTATATCCGGTCCATGAATATGAATTGCATAATTGAAATCGTATTCTTTGACCTTTTTATCGATGTAAGGCAATATTTCATGTTTGGGAACTCCTACGATCACTTTTACTCCCACTCTTTTGGCATAGGCAAAACCCTTGTCCACATCTCCTTCGTTGTTCATATAAATGGGACCGACCCCATAGCCCGTCACTCCTTTGCTTTTCAGTTTGACATGAAAATCTGCAATTTGCTCGTCAGTACTATTGAAAGGAAGATGAAAATCTTTAATACACAAATAATGTACATCCATCCGTTTCATCATATCAAGCGCTTCGTCTATTTTGAAATGGACAAAACTAAATCCTGCAATGGATAATTTGAACGCATCTTCTTTCGAGGAGGAAGATTCCGCCGTTTTAGCCATATCCCCTGCAAACAAAGCCGGGGTTGTTCCGGCAGCCAGTAATCCTGCTCCCGCCTTTCTCAAAAAATCTCTTCGCGTATTCATTTTATTAAGTAATATAAAACAATTAATGTTACACTTTCTGAACGTAATTAACTTGATCAATGCGATTTAAGAAAATAATAAATAGCACTGGGTGCTTATTATTTACCCTGTTTACATTTTGTAATACTGTTCCCATCCCTTCCGTGGCGGAGGCCCTGCCAGCAGATCGTTGGCCAATTTGCTATTGGTGATTTTCTTTTTCTTCCTGTCGAATTCTAATTTTATATTCAACTTTTGCGCAAGAACACCTAAGGAAAATACCTGGCTCAAGGGGCCCGATATTTCGAAGGGTGACCGCGTTTTTTCCTCTCCCTTACAGGCTAACAGGAAGTTCTTGTAATGATTGGACGGGCTTTTGGGTACTTCCGGAAGTTTCGACTTCATTTCTTTGGCTACGTCTTCTGGAATGATCGAAAGGGTGCTTCCGTGCGATCCGCCTTTGAAGGTCAGTGTTTTGCTGTAGATGATCTTACCCGGATTGAGTTCGGCTTTCAGCGAACCGGTACTTGGCGGCGGAATGTTGGGATCCAGCCCGGACACGCCGTATCCTGCGGGGATGGGTGGTAAGTTCTTCACTCCGTCATACCATGTTATTTCGCAAGGCGGCATTTTTCCCCTTTTCGGAAATTTAAATAAAATAGTAGAAGCCATCGGAAAAAAGAAAGGATTATGGCCTTCAAGTTTTATGGGATTTATTTCGTAAGGTAATCCCAGATCGAGAAACTGATGTGCCGTATCCATGATATGTGCCCCCCAATCGCCCAAAGCTCCCAATCCGTAATCAAACCAGCAACGCCATTGTCCGTTGATATAATCGTGATTGTAATCATGATACTGTGCCATGCTGATCCATTTATCCCAATCGAGCGTTGAAGGAACCGGTTCCCCTTTCGGAAAGCCTTTCATATTAACATCCCATCCGTGCCAGCGGCGGCCCCCATTCATGTGGGCGGTAATGGCAGTTACATCTTTAATAATGCCCGCTTCCACCCATGCTTTAAATTGAAAATAATTGGCATCCGAATGTCCCTGGTTGCCCATTTGTGTCGCTACTTTTTTATATTTTTTAGCGGCTTTGATCAGGAGTTCATTTTCATAGAATGTACGGGCCAAAGGTTTTTCGGAATATATGTGTTTGCCGAGGTGCATGGCGGTAATGGCAATGGGGAAATGCGCATGATCCGGAACGCCGGCTGTAACAGCGTCGATCTCGTTCCCCATTTTATCGAACATTTCCCTGAAATCCTGAAAACGCCGCGCATTGGGAAATTCTTCTAATATTTTGACCGTATGGGGCGCTCCCATATCTACATCGCATAAGGCAACAATGTTACATAACCCTGTCCTGTACAGGTCCCGGATGATTTCGGCTCCTCTGTTTCCTATACCACAACAGGCAAGATTCACACGCTCGTTAGGTGATGCCAGTTTTATCGTTGTTTCTTTCCCTAATGCTGGTATAAACGGTAGGACCGAAAGCACCGCCGCTTGCTTAAGGAATGTTCTCCGGGAGTTGTTTTCTTTTGCTGTCATTTTTTGTTCTATTTTTATTTTTAAGCACTCAGTGCTATTTATTGTTTTCTTAAGTCACATTGATCAAGTGGATTACATTCAGAAAATATGACATTAATTGTTTTATATTACTTAGTATTACTAAAATGATTAACCTCTTGTTATTTTTTCTTAGCACATGACCCAAAAATCATTATATCGACTTACACCCTTGCAATTTTTGTCATGTATGATGCATTTTTTACTGACAATAAACACCTCATCACTATCAATGGATGTGTTGATATTAATTGCTTACTATCAGGCTTTTATATTTTGTGGTGAAAATAATATGCTTTGATTTTTCTCCCAATTCAAAACGAATCGTTTTTTCGGCGCCCGGATCAAGTTCAAAATGGTGCTGTTCCTCCGAACAGACGCCATCCTCATACATGTAAACCTTACCCGTATCGGTCATATTGCCTTTATTTTTTACAATAACGGATACGCTCTTCGTTTTATTGATCAGGTTTTCCTCCATTCCCGAACAGGTAATATCAAAATCGGCTGCAAAAACTGCGGTATAATTTATCGTCGCGCTAACGCCATCGGACGTTTTCAAAAAGCCGACGCTGTCTTTTATCCTGTCGCCGGCTTTGTACGAAGGACTTTTCCCGCCAACCATGATCTTAAATTCACCCGGTTCAACCACACGGTCCATCTTGTCGTTCAATAACGAAAGCTGATACGGCAGCAGTTTAAACGTCACTTCTTTTGTTTCGCCGGGCGCCAGGGAAACTCTTTCAAAATCTTTCAGTTCCATAACGCGTGTTTTTACGCTGGCATACATGTCGGTAACATAAAGCTGTACCACTTCATCTCCTTCACGGTTCCCCGTATTAGAAACTTTAACCCGGACAGCGACACTGCCGTCGGAATGTATATCGGTTTTGAGATCGGAATAATTGAAATGGGTATAGCTTAACCCGTAGCCGAACGGATAAAGCGGATAAAATTCCATATCCGAATATTCGTACCTGCGGCCTGATGTTTTGAAATTGTAATAATGCGGCAATTGTCCTACATGGCGCGGAAAAGTCATGGGCAGGCGTCCGGCAGGATTATAGTCGCCGAAAAGGACGTCAGCCGTCGCAAATCCACCTTCCTGCCCGGGCAGCCAGTTTACCAGGATCGCTTGGCAATGTTCTGCTGCATAAGAAATATTGAAAGGGCGTCCGGCCTGTAGAATCAATATTACCGGTTTCCCGGTTGCACAGATAGTTTCCAGTAATTTTTGCTGGTTTCCCGGAAGTATCAGTGTCGCATAATCATGGTTTTCGCCTGAAGTCCGCACAATTCCCTTTTTTGTTTCGCTTGCACTGCAATCGCCTAAAACCATTACAACTATATCCGATTGAAGAGCAGCTTTCTTTGCTCCTTCAAGGTTGAGATTCTCTTCACCGGTAAATTCACAACCTTTTTCATAAATCACTTTCGTTTGAGGCGAAACGGCTCCTTTTATCCCGGTCAATACCGATTTTAACTGGCCTTCCTGAAGTTTTGGCGTATAGTCTCCCGGTTGGAGATCATCCGCACCCGGGCCTATTACTGCTATTGTTTTCAAAGATCTGGACAAAGGAAGAACCTGTTCTTTATTTTCCAGCAAAACAATGGATTCCCGGGCTACCCTGCGGGCTACTTCCCTGTGTTCGGGGGATTGCCAGCCCGGATATATTTTATTCCAATCCAATGATTTGGATGGGTTATGTTCAAAAAGGCCATTTCTGAACATGGTCCGTAATAATGTACGGCATGTGAAATCCAGGTGTTTCATATTGATCCTTCCGTCCCCGGCGGCGGCGATTACCTCTTTGTTATTGTATGTGTTTCCGCAGTTAGTGGCGATACCAGCCGCTAAGGCTTGATTGGCAGCTTCTATTAAATTTTCTGCCGTATAATGTTTGCGCGAAGTCAGGTTTCCGATAGCGCCGCAATCACTGACGATGAATCCGTCAAATCCCCATTCTTCACGTAAGATACCGTTTAACAATTCCGTGCTTTTTGCAACCGGTATGCCTAAATAATCGGAATAAGACATCATGAGCGATTGACAATCATAATTTTTAATCACATGACGAAAAGGAACCAGATGAATTTCACGGATTTCCCGTTCCGACAAACCTATATCGTGTGAATCCCGTCCGCCTAAAGGCGCGCCGTGAATGGCAAAGTGTTTGGGAGTAGTCATTAATCCTTTGGATTGGTAACCTTTGATCCATGCGCCACCGATCAAAGAAACCAAGACCGGATCTTCCCCGAAAGTTTCTTCGCAACGTCCCCAACGAGCATCCTGTGCCACATCCAATACGGGTGACCATGCCTGTATAGCTCCCGCTGCAAGGGTTTCATCCCCTATAACTCGTGCTGTTTCTTCGGCCAGTTTCTTGTTCCATGAGGCGCCTAATGCAATGGCTTGCGGAAAAATAGTCGCTCCACTGCCGTATGAAAAACCATGGATCGCTTCTACTTTTTTAATATCGGGTATACCTAAATGCGGTATTCCGGGAATACCCCATCCTTCGCGAACCAGTTCCATCTTATCATCCGGTGTCATAGCTGAAAGCAGTAATTCAACCCTTTCTTCTACAGGAAGATTAGCGTTCATCCAAGGCTTATCTTTTAACTCTGTCGAAACCGTTTTTTTCGTATCGGCATAAGCAAATGCTATTTCATTTACAACAAGCCGTTTTTTCAATGTATTTCCCTTGAAATCGACCCTCACGTGTGCTCCGTATTTCGGTGAAAATGTCAGGATGAATTTTTGATTTCCTTTGACATCATACTTTACAGCATCACCAAGATTCATCGGGTCATAGGTGATATAAATGTTGAGCAATTTTTGCAGGTCGTCTTTGGAAATACCGGAGGCGTCCAATTGTATTTCCTTTATGTCGCCGGGTGTCTGTAGTGTGAACATAAGGAACTGATCGGTTTTCAGATCATCCGGATTAAGTTCCCAGCCTGTACGGGAATCATTGTCCAATAACTGTGTGCCTTTTTCAACATTGACGGATGCTGAGACTGATGTTACGCCTTTTTTCTGTGAAAAAACGACAGAACATACAGTTACCAAGCAAACAACCGTGATGAGTATTTTCTTATTCATGAGTGTTATTATTCTATTATTATTTCTTTATGGTATACATTTTACTTGATGTAATTACTGTGCGGTCATCCTCTGCCGAAACAAAATAATCTGCCTGACTTTTCACTGCTTTTTCCGGAATAGTTACATGATAAATATTGCCTGACACCGGTTGGGCTTTTATTTCGATCCATTCTCTTTCCTGCCATTTTCCAGAAGCCGGCATTCCACTATAATATAATTTTACGGAGTTTATCTTAATACTTTCAGGAGCATTTACCTGTATGGTTACCTTTTGATTTCCGTTCTTTTGTTTTTCATTTTTAGAAACAGATACTTGTGCAAATGGGCTTCCTATTCCTTTCAGGTGATAGTCGAGATATAACTGCTGCATCAGTTTTCCCTGTGCTAATTGTCTATGATTCAGGTTTGCTCTCCATACGAGGTTTTTTGATCCGCGAATGGCATTTAACGTCGCTTCGACGGCCGGAGGCCAGAAAAAAGTATCATTAGATGCTGCTTCGATAAAATATGCTGCTCGCATATTCTTGGCCCTACGTCCTGCATCCAGATATTTCAGCCATGTTTTTCTATCCTTTTCGGAAAGCGCATCCAACCATTTTATCCAAAAGGAACCTTTTTCATAATATCCGCAACCATAGACGGAATAAGCGGCTTTGATCTTATTTCCCAGTAAGCCGGCCAATATTGTTGTGGAATATCCTCCCCAAGAAAACCCGGTAATACCGATACGGGAAATATTCACTTCCGGCATAGTTCTTAAATAATTGATTGCTTCAATTCCAGCCACTTCCGCATCTACAAGCGTGCTGCCCCGTACCTGTTCACTCACATCTATCCGGGCTTCTTCCATGCCTTTTTCCTTTTCCTTAATTTTCCATGGGCCTCTGGAATAAGGCGTCTTGTCAATTCCGCATAATCCCGGAAGATCAATAGCCATGGTAACATATCCGCGTCCGGCATATTCCCGTACCAGGTGATACATATCTTCCGCCCGGCTTCCACCGCCATGCAGAAATAAGATTGCCGGATAAACTCCGTCTCCGGAAGGAACGGCCATAATGGAATAAACTTCGTTGGTATGATTACGTGAATCGAATATAAACTTACGAATTACGATTTCCGATGATCCTTCCGTTATCATCTCTTCACTGATTACCTGTTTTATGGCCGGTATGCTGTTCTGGTATTCTGCAAACGGGTCTTTTCCTGCATAAAGCTGTATAAGGCCGATTTGCAGTATGATACATAAAGCAAGTTTTTTTATTTTATTTCGGTTCATTGATATTATTTTATCTGGTATTTGAACTTTATCTCCCTATGAGTATCTTTTGTTTTACAATAATATTTTTCCCTTCCTGCAACAAGACAATATAAATACCTGACGGAAGGCTACCTACGGGGATACCGTTTCCTGAAAAATTACCTGTCAGCACATTCTGTCCGGCAGTATTATATATTTTTATCCGTGTGCCGGACGATATTTGTTCGTATCCGGAAATATGGAGTGTTCCTTGGTTCAGATACATATACGCCGGTACATCAGTTTCCGGATGAACGGCTGATAATGGCGGATCGCCATCATCACCACCATTGTCATCTTTCACGTAAGCCAGGTAAAACTCATGGATGCTCCAGTGTTGTGTTTTTCCGCTACCGGTTTGCACCACTCTTACATAGCGCGATGTTACCGTAGGGGTATTTATGATGATGACAGAAGACGGTTGTGTTCCTGTTGCGATAGAAGTACCCCAGTCGCGCCCGTTATCGGAAACATACACAGCGTAAGCGCTCGGCCAGTCGTTCGGGCTCATGGAAGCATCCATGATTACCGTATTAAAGGTAACAGGTTGCTGTGTATCTACGGCAAACCATTGTCCCGGGGTTACCTGCGACCCGGGAGTCCACCTTGTTGCAGGCATTGCATCAATGGCAGAAGATGCAGTGCTACTGTTGGCGCTCCCTATAGCAATCCATCCTGTACGGGGTAATGTCGTATTTGGCTGTAAAACGGGTGCTGTGTTAATGTTGTTCCACCATGAGCGGTACCCGGACGGGGAAGATAATGCCACTATAGACGATTCTACCGATACCTGCCCGTTTTTTCCGGCAGATACGAAACTGGTGGCATTTACATCGGAAGTAGATATGTAAACGGAAGCATCGCCGGTAATTTCCAGAAATCTTTCAGTCCCGTGTTGTGCGAAATGGGGTAATACCAGATTAACCGTTCCGCCTCCGAAAACTCCGGCATACTTGGCGCTTCCCCAATAATCGGAACTGAACAGATAAACTTCTCCGTTAAAACCGGGAGCTGTCTCGATAAACTTTGTATCTGCATATACATCCCTTGCTACGGATACAACTTGAGTATTGATCAGGTCGAAACCCTTATCCGGATCCAAACCTTCGAAACAAAGGGAACGAAGCGAAGCATCCAACCCTAATCCCATTGAAATACCGGAGGGTGCAGTCCCGTTTTTCCCAAAAGTAACTCCTTTATGGGAAGCATAATGAAAGTTGTTGTATAATATTTGATCATGACAATCTTCCAATATCAAAAATTCGAGTTCGCTCCAATTTTGATTGTACACCGCATCTTTGACAACCTGATCGTTCTCGGAATTGGGCCATGCGCCAAATTTCGGATTTTCATATCCATTGGCCATTACCAATGTGTTGAATTGGAAGTTGCTGATGATTCCGTTAGTAGAGTTGCCTCCGATACGGATGGCATTTTTGAAAACATGTCCTGCATAATAATCCACATAATGATTATCGCATTTATAAGTAAAAAGGTCTATGCCATGGTAGGTTGCACGAACGCCGACATTGACGATATAGACATCCGATCCGGTTGCCTGTATGCAATACGGGTATTTAGGCAATGTGGCGGGATCCAAAGTCAATGATGACTTTTGTTCGGGATAATTAAATGTTATCCCCCGGATACCGCTTCCTGATGATAATTTAAGAAAGGGGTCGCCATTCGGTTCGTTTTTTCCGGCATACACCTCAATAATGCTCCCTTGTCCCTTTGGAACCGAGGCCAAATCGGATGCTCCTTTTATTTCTACTCCGGAGGGAACGGTAAGATTTCCGTTTACCCTGTACTTTCCGGGTGGGAGGAAAACAATGCCGCCTCCTTCGTTTCCGGCTTTATCCAATGCGTCCTGTATAGCTTCTGTATTGTCGGAAACGGCATCGGCAACGCCTCCGAATTCGGCATCGGTAACCACATACAGGTTACTTCTTGCCGGTTTTGTCACCTTTGGCCTTATTTCCGGAAATTCGGGAAGCGGTTTGATGGATACCGGCTGGTGATCTATAGCACATTTAAATAGCGACTGGTCTTTTATTTCCACAGGTTGTGAAAAACGATTTCCGGTAAGAATCATCCGTGCGCTGGCGCCTGTTGTAACCTGCGGCGGGTCGTTATTGAAGTCGCCGTCTACCGATACATAAATTCCTCCGTGAATATTCACTTCTCCGCTATGGATTTTACACTGCTGGGTCATTAGTTTGGTGGAGGCTTCACCGCTAATTGTTATTGCATCCTGTTTTGCCGAGATTTCGCAATCGTAGAACTGGGCAGTAGATCCGGCGCCTTCTCCCACTACGATTCCCTGCTCACAGTCTGTGATTCTTACATGTGTAAACATAATTCCCGCATTGGCTATCGCATCGATATGAATAGCTTCGGTACAGTTCTTAAAAGTCATATGATAGTTATGACCGTTGGGGTTTCCTGCCGTAACGGTTTCGGACGGGGATGTCCCTGTGTAAAATCCGGTATGGTAACCTTCCACGTTGAGGTGGCAGGTATATGACCAGTCATTACGTCTCATAACAAATCCTGTTGCATTTTCCTTGATATACCGGCTGTGCGCTCCTTCTTTTGCGGGGGCGCCGGGAAGACCCGAAGCCGCCCAGTAATCAGGGGAGAAGTCGATCCAGTCGAAGCGGCCCACGTCAGCGATATTGTCGATTTCAATTCCTCGCGACAAAGGGGTACCGTAGAGGTTGAAAATGTTGGGGCAACCGCCGCCATTATATCGGGAAACGACTACTCCCGAATAAGAATTAACTAAAGTTACATTTCTGACATTACAATAATCATTACCCCAGTATCCTCTTTTCCCGTAAAGTACGGACGGCGGATAGGGGGTGATATTTCCGGGTTGTTGCTCAGGATACCAGATCGCCACATTGTAAAGACCGGTAGAGGATTCCATGGTGATGAAAGCGTTTAATTCATCTTCGGAACCTCTTCCTGTGTATACCATTAAAATAGTACCCGTAATGGGGGCATCCTTTTTGGGTTGTTTCCAATCGCCTCTTAAAACAACCCCTTTAGGTATCAACAACTTACCATCTACTTTATATTTTCCGGCAGAAAGGTATAGCGTACCTCCGCCGGCGTTCCCTAATCTGTTTAGTAATTCCTGGATACCCGCCTGCGAATTAGCCGTTCCGGTTTTATCGATAGAAGCATGGTCGGCATCCGTATAGGCTGCAACACAAATATCTTCAGAATCATACGCAGATTCTATACTTCTCCATTGCGCTCCGGTTTGTGAAAAACAAGAAATATGAATCAAGAAGAGAACAAGTAAAAAAAACAATTGATTACTTATATCCTTTTTTTTCCGGGTATACTTATCCATGGTTATTCAAATTTTCGCGAATCATTATTTACTTAAGCAAACGGGTAATATCAAAATAATCCCGTTTATTTTTTACATCTCTAGTGCCAGGTGTCAGGATAATATTGGCCTTTCTGATGGATGCACTGTTCACTTCTTCGGCATTTGTTTTTCCTTCGGAGTTTAAAATAATCCTCGGGCTTCCCAGGTCACTCATGCGGATAATATTTCCATCAGATAAACCGTCAACCGCAACATCAACTAATGCGTACTGCACGAATATCGGCACCGCTGACCATGCATATTTTTTCAATAGATCTTGTTAATCCGTTAAGATCAAGTTCCCCGTTCATTACCGGACCGGCATAATATTTCTTTTCTCCACCACCGGCAACTCCTGGTTGTCCTTTAGCAATCACTTTAAATTTTATAGGCATAACAATGATGATTTTTAAATTTTAACTGCATAATCTTGATCGGGAAGCAAAAGTATGGATGCAACAAATAATCAATGACCCTAAGAAAATCTGTTGCATCCGTTTACTTCAACTCAACCTCAATTAATTAAATATCATCGCCATAAAAGGTTACTTCACCTATGTTAATACAGTTGCTTGTATCCCAGTTCGGAAATTTAACCACCAACCTTATGTAACGTACCTTTTTACCCACGTCGGGTAAGCTAAAATCAAAGCCATTGGTCCAAACACTGTTATCCGCATCATTCCTTTGACCATGTGGTAAGCCGGATGGTTTTTCGGCTTCAAAATCGCCTAATTTTACCCAATCCTCCTGCCAGTTATAAATACCTGGTTCAGGTTCAGAAGCAACAAATTTATTAGTCACACATCGCGACTCCACCTTACTCAACTTATCGGTATAGTTTGCATCATTTGCGACATAGTTGTTGGGGTCTTTCTGGATAACGTAAGTTGTGCGGTAATATTTCTCAAATGCTGCCTGATCGCCCCCAAAATCATCAATCGTTTTAGGAATATCGGTCGCCCATACTTCGAAGAAACGAGGACTATGTCCTGTAAATGAGCCATTGTCGACCCTTGCCTGATATACAAGTCTGGTCAAGGTAGCTTCGGTACCGATTTCAAAAGTGAATTTATGGGGGAACTGCCAGATGGGGTTGGCATCTCCGGATTTATCGTTTGTATGTAATATACCTCTGAATCCGTTTACTGCATCGTTCCTTGCATTATTATCCCAAAGCTGCCGGATATCGCGATTATCTCCTATTGGCCATGTATTGGCCCATGCGTTAATATTATCGCCTGGTTGCGGGGATGTATTATCGCCGGGTTTAAATGCGTCTTTAAACCTAGCCTTATCAAGGAGTCTTTCGAATTTGGGCATGGTGTAATACCTTCCGATCGACTGGAAGGTTTCCATTCCGTTTTCGGGAAGATGAACACCGTATATCTCTACTTCATCTCCGGTATCCAATCCCTCCAAATAAGTTTTTTCTTCATCGTTAGGAACTTCAACCTTTACAGTCTCTCCGTTCGTATTCACATATTCTACAACAGAATACTCCAAAGTGCCCGATGGGGCCAATTCCCAGTCAATCATCATTTGGCCTGTTTCAAGTTTGGAAATCGACTTAAAGTTCCGGTTACGCAAATTTTCTACATATATATTGCCCAAGGCTGATCCCGAAATTTCAACGGTTTTTGAAGTATTCCCCGAGCTGTCGAAAATTTGAAATATAAATATATATTCGGCTTCCGGCAGGTCGTACAAAACGTGGTTCATCCACATTTCACCGTCAGTAGTACGTTCTACAGGAATAGTAGCGCTCTTTTTTACCATTGCGCCGTCTTCAGGTTCTTCCCAACTGATAACGACCTTATTTATACGCGGGTCGGCATTGATTTTCCATTTAAAGCCGACTTTGTTGAGTCCCGACTCTACGGATATCGAGTCGGTAGCTCCAATGTATATATCGATGCCCCGGTCGAGGTATTTTTCGTGCAGACTGTTCATGTCGTCGCACGAAACCATGATAAGTGCAAAACATGCCGCTGCCATTATCATCTTTATAATAATACGATGTATTGTCTTCATATTTATTCAATTTATGTGTAATTAAACTGTGAAGTTATGGTCTGTCGTCGCCAAATACGGATATTTCCGCGACGTGCAATGTTAAGGTTTTTCCCCAGGTTTCGTGAACTTCAAATCGAATGTATTTTACTTTCGGTACATTCTGGTCAAATTCAAATTCGAATCCGGCAATAGCTGCTGCGATATCTTCAGCCGTATTTGTTCCCATTGCACTTCCCGAAGGCTTAATTATTTCGCACTCCGCCAGCAAATTCCAGTCGGCTTTCCATTCGTTGGTAGCATATCTGGGGTCTGCGCGATCCCATTTCAATTCATCGGTACCCCATATGGCAAACTTCCGCATGTTGTGCTGCGCATAGTGGTAATCACCCGCGCGGCCCCATATCATAATCCGCGTCAGTTGCGTTGTTTGTCCGAGGTTAACGGTGAAACGCTGCGGTTCGACCGAGAAGTCATCCGAAGAATGCCATATCGCATCGTCATTATCACTAATATCGTCCCAGATTTTATCCAATGTCCTGCCGGTACCCCTGATGTTGATGTCTTCGCCGTCTAAGTATACCGTACGGAACAGGGACTTATCAAGTTTGATTTCATACAAAGGCGTTCTTTCAAAGAAAACCGTATCCGATTCGTTTTCGAACTTATCAACAATACTGAGGGCAAACCGGCGCGGGTCGGTGTTGAATCCGCGTATGTATTTTTCACCGGTGGGCAACGACGTATAAAGCAGACTATTAAGCTCCAGCACGCCATTGTCGTTGTCCGCCAAAAACGAGATGCCCGCCATTTCTTTTGCCGGATTTTCCCATGAAACTTTTACGCCGCCGAATGCCGGTTCCACCATAAACGATTTCAGGATAGCATCCATAGGCGGTTCTAAAGGAGTGAAGGTTTCAACATGCGGAATCGACTCGACTTCACTATTGTTTACCAGTGTAAGTGTGAGTTCTATCGGAACAACTGCGCCTATCCCGTCAACGACGAGCTTGTTTTGGTAAACAGATGCCCTTACCGTACGTTTTTTACCATTGTATTCGAATGTGCCTTTTACGTACGAGATGTCTTCTTCGTCAGGTAATGTATAGGTTACGCTTGCCCCGCCGTTCGTCGGGGTTATCACCACATTTGCTAACGGCGAAGGAGGCGTACCGTTGGTAGGGGTTTGCCCTATCGGTGGTTCGGAACACGACATGATGAATGCGGAAAACATCAAAAATACAGCCGTATTTAAAATATATCGTTTCATATTTGTACTATTAATTTTTACTTTCATTGTGATTGTATTTATGATTACCAGCCGGGGTTTTGAACAAGATTTCCGTTAATGGTCAGCGAATTAAGGCTAATGGGCCACAGGTAATCCTTGTAAGTGAACTTACGGTTATTGAAATATACGGTGGTCAGGTAATATGTATTGGGGTTCGCACCGGTATAGTCCCATCCGCGCACCGGCTGGTTGCAATACGCTTCGGCATCCAACCAGCGCCGAAGGTCGAACATACGCTGCCCCTCGAAGGCGAGCTCAATAAGGCGTTCGCGTTTGATGATTTCGCGCATACCGGCCTTTGTGGTCGGTTTATCCTGTACGCTGGACCATCTCCACGATTCAAGTACTCCATTCAACCCTACATGGGTTCTTATTTTGTCAACCCATTCGTACACTTCGGCGTCGGGTTGGCTTTTCGATTCATTTAACGCTTCAGCATACAGCAAATACAGGTCGGCTAAGCGGATAATAGGTATTGAATACCGGGGAGGATTGGGGGTAGTGGCTCCACCCGTCATCGCCGTGTTAGGCGCCGGAATCCTTATGCTTACCATTTTCTTGATGAAATATCCGGTTACGATGTAGTGGTCCTGTAATCTCCGTCCGTGTGTTTCGCCTACCCTGTTTTTGATCACGATGGTTTTATCTTCATCCACAGTGGTCAGTTCGTAAAGTCCCCTGTCAAAACCCAGGTTCGCATAAAAGCGCGGCTCCCTGAAATAATTCAGTTTCGCAGTTGTTTCGCCATCTGCAATGTAGAACTTGTGCCCTTTTCCCAAAACAGCCGTATCGTTAACCTGTATATCGTACCGGTTACTGTAATCCCAGTAAGGATCTTCGTCAATAGGGAGACCGTTTTGGGTGTAAAACATTTCGGCCATTTTCATGGTGGCGCTTATCCTGGCCACCGACCCGCCATCGGTAGGATATAAAGCCGGTGTCTGGACAGTTTGAAATTCCTGGTTTCCAAAGGTTGCCGCCCAAATCACGCCGTTGTTATAATTGGAGAAACTTTCGCTAACAGCACCTCTTATCGTAAATTTCAGAATGGTAGTATCAGACAAGGTGCTGAATCCGGGATAAAATTCGAATAAAGCGTGTCCGGCCATATGGCAGGTGTCTATAGCGTTTTTTATCGCCGCTGCCGCTCTTTGCCATCTTGCCTGAATTGCCGCATCGCTGTTGTCGCTTGTAATCAGTTGAACGCCTCTTTTGTCTTTGAAGTCGCGATAGTATGTATAACTTCCGTTAAAAATCGGGCTTGCCGCCCACACCAGCGCTTTTGCCCTCAAAGCAACGGCTGCTGCTTTGGTAAGGCGTCCGTCTTCTGAGGTCGCATCCTCTATCTTTAAAGGCAGGTCGTCGCATTTAACGGCATCGTTTAATGTACTTACAATGTAATTTACCACATCATCGACCGGAGAACGGAACACTTTCACTTCATCGGGTGAAGCGCTAACATCTATGTTTTTGTCTACAATCGGAATAGGGCCATATAGGGTCATCAGGTAAAAGTGAAAATATGCCTTCAATATTTTTACTTCGGCTTTCCATCTTTCCTTTTCCCAAGTAGGCATATTCGGAACATTGTCAATACTTTCGAGGAAAATATTACAGTCGCGTATTCCTATCCACATATTTTTTCCGCCGTTTCCGCCATCCCAATAATTTTGGAGCGGGCTCGAAATATTTTGTAATCCCCTGGCAATCTTCTGCCCGTTTCCATTATCGTCCCAGCCTCCACCCTGGGTGGGGCACCAATACATATCGTCACCGCCCACAAAGCCGGGATAATCCCTTATGCTTTGCATGTTGGGCAGATAATTGTAACAACCGGCAAAAAACCTTTCAGCATTCGTACGGTTCGTAAAAGCATTTTCCAGTGTGGCAACGCCATCTGGCACCACAGCCAGATAATCTTCACAGTTGGTTAGCAGGCCAATGCTTGCGAAAAATATGATTATTCTTATTTTCATATCATTTTATTTTTAAAATTCGATATTCAGACCAATATTATATACCCTTTGCAAAGGATACGCTAATCCGTTGCCCGCCATTTCCGGATCCCACATTTTGAAAGCCGAAATAACGGCAAGGTTGCTGCCGGAAACATATATGCGCAAGCTCTGTATCCATAGCTTATTAGTTAATTTGGAGGGTAACGTATAACCTATTTCAGCGGTTTTGAGCCTCAGGAACGACCCGCTGCGCATGAACCATGTGCTTGTCTGGGTATTATTTGAGAGCGTATTTTCCGACAGCCGCGGCCACAACGCGTAAATATCCCTGTTGTCTTCCGACCAGTAGCTGTCGGCATAATCCTGCAACATGGCGCGGTTGGTTTGCCAGTCAGGCACTCCGGTTTGGGTTGTGTTGTCATTTACGAACGGGGCTGTTGCCGACGGGTTAATCCAGAAAGACGAGCGTGCCGATCCCTGGAAAAAGCATGAAAAGTCAAATCCTTTATAGCCTGCCGATATTCCGAAACCGTATATTATTTCCGGATCGGTCGGGAATCCGATAGGCACCTGGTCGTTAGCGTCTATTCGCCCGTCGCGGCTGATGTCCTTATATTTAATGTCGCCAGCGCCATATTCGCCGAAGGTTTGTAACGGCGCGTTGGCTACTTCTTCTTCATCAACGAACAAACGTTCGGCCACCAATCCGTAGGTTTGCGATAACTTATTTCCTACGCGGCTCCGCCATGGGGCCAAAAGATAGTCGGGTTCTTCATATACATCGTATTCACCTACTGCATAGGTGAAAGTACCTCTGATTACCGCCCATAAGTCGGGAGTAAACGACTTATTATAGTCTACCGATACCTCAACGCCGTTACTTTTAGCCTTGCCTATATTTGCCCTCAGGTTATCGAGATTTTGTATTCCCATTGTGCTTGGCAGGTCGGAACGGGTTTGCAGAATATTTTTCCGTTTTTCCCTGAAATAGTCCACTTGTATTTCCAGGCTATTCCAAAGATTCAATTCCAGCCCGAAATTGCTTTTCCGGCTGATTTCCCATGTAATACCCGGGTCGGCGTAACGGCTTATCGATATCCCATTTATCGAAACGTACGGATTCCCGAAAGAATAGCCCCTGTTGTTATCATTCATGTTCACTTCCGACATATAGAAGAACCGGTCTTCGTTGCGACCTATAGCGTCATTACCCACCAAACCGTAAGTCGCTTTTAATTTCAACATGGAAATTACCTTCTTGTAAGATTCCATAAACCCTTCGTTAGAAATAATCCAACCAGCTCCAACGGATGGGAAGAAACCCCAGCGATGGCTGGAATGAAATCGTTCCGAGCCGTTATATCCAAAATTGCCTTCAATAAAGTAACGGTCATCATAACTGTATGTAAAGCGTCCGGCAAGGCTAAGGTTACGTGACGGCAGCGCCAGTTGAAGGTTGTCGGTACCGCCGTCTTTCTTTTCGCGAACGGTATATACCATCAACCCCGATACCGTGTGTTTTTCGGCAAACGTATTGTTGTACATCAAAGCGCCTTCGAAATACAATGTGTTTTCCAGGCTTCTTGAAGAATCCAGAAATTGTAAGTAATCCTTTCCGTCTTCGTTGATCTGGTTCAGGATATAGAGGCTTTGGTCTGCCGTTTCGGCCAAAGAATAGAAGAATGGCGTTATCGCCCGCCGGATAGGTACTCTTGAATAGCGGTTAACATTAAACAAAGCCCTTGCCGACAAGCCTTTGAGCAGAAAGTCGAAATCCTGTTTCAACTCAAATTGCGCATACATGGTCGAACGGTCTTCGCTTTTGTAACCTTTTGTCATTTCGGTATAGGGATTCAAATAACCGCCGGAAGGGTAATTTCCGTAAAGTACATGTTTTGCGAACTTATTTGCTTCATCCGGTTCGTAATAAGGCTGGAAATAAACCGGGTTGGCATTGATTGCTTTTTTATACAGGTCGGTTCCGCCGTCTAACGGTCCCTGGTAATCGTCAAACGAGCCGCTTAACCTGACAATAATTTCCGTCGATTTGGTTATGTTGACATTTACATTCGAGCGCAGGGAATATTTACGGATATCAATATTATTGCTGAAGCTGTTTCGTGAGTCATTCTTTATGATACCCTGATCTTTAGCATACGCTGCAGCAATATAATAACGGGCGACGGTACCTCCTCCACTCACATTGAGGTTATAACGCTGGTTGAAGGTTCGTTTGTCAAAAAGCAGATCCTGCCAGTCATTTGCAGGGTAACGAACCGGATCAATTCCACTTTCACCTTTAAGTGCCCTTTCTGTATATGAAATCTTACTTTGGCTGTAAGGCAGTGGCGAACCTGGTGTACGGGTAATCACCGCTTCGTTGTGCAATTTCATATAATTAACCGGGTCGACTAAATCAACATTTCGTGTCGGTTGGGAAAAAGAACCTTCCAATCGGAGTTGCACCTTTGCTTTTCCTTCACGTCCTTCCTTCGTACTCACCAGGATAACGCCGTTTGCACCACGTGATCCATAAAGCGCCGTTGCATTGGCGTCTTTCATAATAGAAAAAGCCGCAATATCGTCAGTGGTCAATCGCGAAAGATCCTCTGTAGTCATTTCCACGCCATCAATCAGTATGAGCGGATCCTTCTTTCCTGTACCGAAAGTAGTCACCCCGCGGATGAAAAAATCGGCATTATCCTGCCCCGGTTCGCCTGTACGCTGATAGGATATCAACCCTGCAATACGTCCGGCAAAAGCTGTGGTAAGATTACTGGAAGGTACTTTCAATTCCGCTGGAGTAACAGTACTGATTGAAGCGATCACACTCTCCTTTTTTTGCTTGGCAAAAGCTACAACCGTAACTTCATCCAGTTCATTGGGTTTGGGTTTGAGCTGTACATCTATCTTTCTCTGGGATCCGACAGGAATCATTACTGTTTCATAGCCAACAAAAGTTATTTCCAGTTTATCAGAAGGTTGGACGGATATTGAATAAGTACCGTCCAAATCGGTAGAGACCCCGCGGGTACTTCCTTCTACCCTTATACTGGCGCCCGGCATCGGTTCTCCGGATTCGTCGGTAATTATTCCCGTAACGGCTATGTTTTGCGCATATACGGAAAACATGCAGGCACACAAAACACATACGGCAAGTATCAACTTCCGCATTGTATTTTCATAATTTCTTTTTTTGTTCATATTAACATTTATTTTTAATTTTAAATAGTTTTATTGTTCGTTAAAGAATCATAGCATTCTCCGATCAATTTCATCAACAAATTATGATTAACATTCTATCTTATTGTTTTTTCATAGGCAAAAAGCTTAAGTGAATAATTACAGCCATACGGCTACAAAGACCTTTTGTAATATTTTCAATATTTTGCAGTTTCAAACACTACCGTGCGTATAATTATACCATATAATACATAGTAATACCACATTTTTCGGATGAAAACAGAGATAATAATGTATTAAAATCACCGGCCATAATGAACTGTTTTTTTTTTGATTATATCGATTTTGCTTTGTAAAATAAACGTTATGCAATTAGCAGTACGATTAAAATTTCGATTAATTTTCTTCTTTTTTATAAAAAAGATCGGTTTTTTTCAAAAACCGGTTATTCCACCATTATTTTTCTGACAATTGTTTCGTTGCCTTTACGCAACAATAGTATATACAACCCCGGGGCAAACTTTCCCGTACGGATGATATCTCCCGATAGAGGCGTAGAAAGGATCAAACGCCCAGGCGTAAGCCATCGATATGGTTCCTGTAATTGCGCTTCCTTCCGATGGTTCTTTCCAGTCGCCACGCAAAGTAACACCCTTAAGGATCAGTAACTTTCCGTCGACTTTATAGTGTCCTTCCGAAAAAAATAATACACCGCCGCCCAACTCTCCCAATTTGGTCAACAGAGCCTGAATACCTGCATAAGAATTTCCGACGCCTGTTTTATCAATACCCGGGTGACCGGCGTCAGTATAAGTCGAAACGACCACGCCTTCGGACAAGTAGTGCGAATCAATCAATTTCCACTGTATTTCGAATTGCGAAAAAACAGGAAATACAATAAAAGAGAAAAGCAATATAAACACACGTTTCATTGGCACATTTTTTAGTCATACAATTTTCCGGATCTTAATCAGATCAGAAGAACTTTGAATTTGTGCAAATAAAACAGGGACTGCATAATAAAGCTATTAATAATTCGATTAATCAATAAAATTTTATGATTGAATCTATCGAATCATTGCCAACTCTTGCAGATTATTTTATCAAATCATCAAAGATTAAATGGGATTTTGTAGCAAGCAGACTTTCATAATCAGTCGTAAATTTATTAAATGCCTGTAAAGCCTGGTTTTTTCGCCCCATTTTGAATAGCGCATAAGATTTTATGGAAATAGCGTCTTCGTCAATATGGTCATGAAGTAAAATTACGTCCGCTATTTTTAACAACAGGTTCAAATCCTTTTTCACTTCTTCGTTTTTAGCGCACTGAAGCATCAATCCTATCAACGAGTCGGAATATTTCGTTTGATATGGTTCCAACCACTCATATTGAACATAAGTCAAAAGTTTACCCGTTAATGCCAGATCGACCAATTCATTCAAAGCGTTTTTATTGAATGCTGTATCGCTTTTTTTTAGCACGTTTATCAAACGTAAAACCCTTTCATAGTCGCAGAAAACATTTTCTAAACCCTGAATAGTTTGATTAATTCCGTCATTGATTACTTTTAATTCTTCAAATGTTTTTAGAATAGAACGCAATTTGTTGATGTACACATTCCGGTTGTTACGTGCGCTGTTATCATCTTTATCAAACCACAGTATATTTTTTAATTCCTGAGAAGTTATTCCTTTACCGTTTTTTATAGTAGTCATTAGCAAGAGAAGAAATAACTGGGTAGTTGTTTGCGTAACGGTACTTGTTATATCGCATCCTGCACTGTCAATTATTTTGAAATTTCCCAATAAATATATTGATGCGGGTTTATTCCGCTCATTGTCTACCAATGATTCTGTTGGGGTTATTTCGATTGTTTTTTCAGGAAACGCATCGGCAATTTCTACTCTCTTTCTCTTCGATAAATAATAAATAAACCCTGCAAATAACAACAAGACAGGAATTAGCCAATGCCAATAACGAAACAAAAAGGAATTCTCTTTTTCAATCTTTTGTAAAACATCCTGTTCTAATAACGGCGGGTAAGCAATGGAATATATTTCAACTTTCGGACCTGTTGTAATGTAAGCAATTAGTTGAGATTCCTTCTCATCCAGAAAGAGAGTCGTCCAGGATTCAATGTCTAAAAAGCTATAAGGAATGGAGTCGTTATAGAAAAAGTAATTGGCATTATCTATATTAAACCGTCCTAAACGAAGATTCGTATTATGATGTACGCGATTATATGTCAACGTGTAGAAGCAGTTAGAATCTTTGTCAAAAATCAAAGACTGACAGGGAACAAAATGTGTTTCAGGAGTCGGAAATGTTAATATTTTTTGAAAGGAAAAATCATTCAGGTCAAAATAAAACAAATCATAATAAAATTTAGGTGATAATTCCTGACGACCCGTTTTATTTCCGAAACCGCCAAAAACAATAGCTTGCTGATCGTTTATTAAAGTGGCTCCGCTTAAATAACGAGGTTCGATCTGATCACTCCTGTCAATTTTCTCCCACAATTTCAAGTTCTTGTTGTAATGGTGTACTTCGCCTGAATATATATAATGGCCATAACCCAATATACTAATAATCGAACTATCAATTGGCGAGATAAACCTGTTTTGGTGAGCATGCCGGGATGGTACAGTTCGTTCTCCCGGTTCAGACCATTCTTTAGTTTCAAAATCAAAATAATTTATTTTATCTATATCAAAATCATAAGACCATATCTGATCGAAGTATTCATTATAAATAATTTGCCGTTCATGCTCATCATCATATAGCCTGTTCTTAAGATATGAAATCGTATCCACATCCCCGTTTTTCAGATCAATACAAAACATCTCCCTGTCATTTACAAAGAATAATCTTCGATTTTTCCGGTCATGTGTACTACCCATCAAATTGTTCACATCGAATTCCTTTATCTTTTTCCATTTCACATGCTTGTCAATGATCCATACCGGATTGTATACCTCGGCTTCGGCATTTTCAATTTCATCATAGACTTTATTGTAAAGATGTTCTGACAATTTCCAATATTTGCAAAGTTTTCCATTATTAAGTATCCGGATATTCCTTAAAGACATGGGGCAAACATCTGCACTCACAAAATGACTGTGGCGTATAGCACCGAATATGAGGTTAAAAAGATGTGTATTTAAAACTTCCGGTAGTTGCACATTCTGTTTAATGCCATTAATTGATAATGATATTTCTGACGTAGTAGTCTGAATATCAACTTGAATATGTATCCATTGATCATAATCGACATCAGGTAATTGTTCTTTCTTGAAAGAAATAAGAGTTTGTTCTTTATAAACCAGCCAGAAATTAGATATGGAAGAAGCCAGGTTTGAAATTAGGTCAATATTTACATCATCATCGCCCAATAATCTGAAAACATATCCATAAAAACCATCATCCTGTCTGAAATTCGCTTCAAACTCAATTGTAAATTTATCAGAAAGATTAAACGGTGTATGCGGCGTTAAATTTAAAGATGTGCGTTTGTCTTGAATTACTTCATGAGCAGAAAAAAATAAACCGGATTGCAATCCATTAGAGCCAAATGCTTCAAATGAAAACAAAAAAACTAATAAACAAAATATTATTTTGTTCTGCTCCACTATTCCAAATTTTAGGAGCAAAAATAGTAAATAAATCAGTAGTCAAAAATTATTCAGCTCAATATCTATCTCTTCGATAAGTGTCTATAAATGGGTATAGTCCATATTGCATAACTGTTATATGTTGAACCTTTAAAAGGAATGGTAGATAAAAATCGTTTTGTCTGCGAGTATTAAAGGATTCCGAATAATTATAATTCATAGTGTAATCCTTCAACAAACGAAATATCCGCCTTTGCTGAAAATGCAAAAACAATCTGTTTTCAATATCTATGTCATCAACATAATTACTACACTCAATCTGAATTGGTTTGCGAAAAATTGAAAGTATTACAGTTCAAATAAGAGCATTTTAACGTAAGTTTCGACCCAAGCGATCATTTTAACTTTATCCAAATCCACAATTTCCAGATTTAAAGAGGACTTTTTAGGTTGAAAGTTATAAGCAATGAATTGCCGATGACAACTTGTACACAGGAAATTTTGCTTCTTATAGCTTTTCTTACCGTTTTTCTTTACATTTGAACTCTGGCAATTAGAATAATATAGGGTAATCTGGTATCTGCATAAATACAAAATTACTACTTTGGGAACTAATTGTCAGGATTTTATAACAGCATACTTTTTAGAACACTACCAGATTATAAAGCATAGCCAGTCAGGCGATTATTTAACTTGCTGATGTTCATAGTATTGAAAATATGAAATGTGGAGTTTTAAATTCGAAATCATTCAAATAATATTCGTCATTTATCAAATAAAAAGTAAACCCGGATAGTTGCATTGTCTTTCAGATAATCATCATCCGGAATAGGATCAATCTCAAAATACTGATACCTGGCATTGCTCCCGTAATTCTGGTTGATCGCTATAATATGGTTTACTTCATCTTCTACACGATCACTGTTTACCATTACTTCGATATTTCCTTCCTTGGCATTCCTGTCGAATATCCTTACTGTTTTCTCCTTTTCCCTTTTGTCAATTTCCGTTTCATACAGAATGAATTGTCTGGCATGAATCATTCCCTCATTCTCGAGGAAAGCATCCGAGAGTTTTAATTCATCTGTCTGCCCTTTCCCAAGGCCGGCACTTATTTTACTGATTTCATTGACAGGCGTCATAATTGTTAGTTTTACAGGTTATTATTTCATTTGGCTTTTTATCTTGATCCGTATACCTTCGGTATGTGCATTATATTCGGGAGCATACATGCATTGGAAAGTCGTGACTCCATTGGAAAAATCACCGGCATGTGTCGCTCTTAGGTCATATTCAAGTATATAAGTGCCTTTTCGTAAATGGCTGATGAAGAAATTCACCGAGGCATCCTTGATGTTTTCATAATATCCCAGGCCATCCTGATAACGATAACCTGAAAGCATATTGATCGGCTCAAGGCCCGAGGCCCGCATGTCTTTTAAATGAACATATTCAAAATCACGGTCTGCATGTAACTCGAGGCGCACTGTCACTACATCACCCACTTCCGGGTAAACCATGCCTAATATAGGTATCAATCTCTTACCTTTAGCGGTAGTTCGTTTAATGAAGAGTTGTCTGGTGATTTTCAGGTTGGTCTCAGATGAAGTCACTTTATCCGATAGTTCGAAATATTGCCAGTACATAGCGCCCCATACTACATTCGGATTCGGATTGATGACCCGTAAATTGGCCAGCTTATTGCTGATTTCATCGCCATTCCATGAGGTGTTTACATATCCGGTACCTGCTTCAGGACGTAACGGCTCCTTGGCTGCTTTTTTCAGTGGTTTCCCTCCGATACGGATATCCAACGGAAGACCTGGATCATCCAGCAGGTCATATCCGGTGCTCAATAATGCATATATGGCCTGAGCGGTGGCTTTGGTAGTTTTCCAATCCGTGGTCTGTTTGTTGCGGAGCAACCATAATTTCATTTCTTCAACCGCTTGATTGTCGCTACCTACCTCATTAAATGCTTCAATCAGCATAGCTTGCGTTTCAATGGGAGAATTATACCAATAATACCCGTTACGGTTTCTGGTCCAGTATATTCCCATATCATTACTGACTTGTGCCCTTTCTTTGAGAGAGCGAAGTATGCTTTGGGCTACATCCGGTTTGCCATAACGATACATGATGATCGCTGTCATGGCTTGTTCGTATAGATTGAACCGTGCCCAGTATTCTTCCGCCTGTTTCAGGTAAAAATCAAAAGCTTCAAGGCTGGCATAAGGACGACGTTGTGAAAAACTGCACATGTATAAATATTGTACCTGAGCCGGTGCAACTTGCCGGTCTCTTCTATTGGTGGTGCCGGGTTTGGCTGAAGACATTTTTTCATAATCTTCATTGATCCTGATGTCGCAATAATCCATCGCTTTCTGTATCATGTCGCCTATCTCTTCTGTACGGGGCAACACACCCAATTTCCGCATATGTTCCAGGCCAACAACTATGTACTGGGTGAAGAACTGATCCTCAGGCTGTCCTGCAAACCACGGAAAACCGCCATTCGCACTTTGAATGTTTTTCAATCGTTCAAAAGTATTTTTCTGTTCTTCCGACATCCGGTTAAAATCAAACAGCAACCCGATGCGTTTTTTTCGCTCCGTATCATTGGAGGCTTCCATAACCCAGGGCGTTTCCTCTAATAATGCCTGTTTCAGGTCCTGATTCTTTTCAAGGTTTGAGATGTGCGATTTGTTATCCGGGATTGAACGCCATTGGTTGAAAATCTGTTTCACCCGTGATGAACTGTTGACTATGCTTGCAGCTAAACTGTTGGCATAAAAACGGGTAAAAATCTGTTCCGAACATTCATTGCTTTGTTCCATTATATAGGGTAAGGCTTGTACTGCGTACCATGCAGGATTGGACGTGTATTCCAGTGTTAGACGGCGATTTTGTACCGTACCCGAAGTATTATCGGCCAGCTTATCAAAGCGGAGTTCCAGTTTTTCATCTCCCCTCAACATGAATGGCATAGATTCAGTAAGCAATATCCTGTCAGACAATACAGGAACACTGCGTTCTTCTCCATCGGTATGCGTTCCGGCCTGCGCAATAAGACGATATGTAACTGCCTGTAATGTTCCCGGGACAACCAGTCGCCACTGTACATCCGTACTTTTCCCAGATAGCAGGTTAAAGGATTGTGAGACATCGGATTTTATGATCTGTGCATCTATGGATTGCATGGTGAAGGCATCATAAAAACGCAATAAAGCCGTCCCTTTCAATTCACTTTCCGTAAGATTGTTCACTTTGGCAGAAAATACCAGCGTATCTCCTTGTTTGAAAAACCGGGGAAGATTGGCACTGATGGCTACTTTCTTCTGGGTAATCAAACTATTGTCAACATCACCTGTCTTAAAATCTTTGGTGTGGGCAAATCCCAGCATATTCCATTTTGTAAGCGCGTCCGGTATGGTAAATTCAATCATGATCTCACCTTTCTCATTGGTACGCAGTTCAGGATAGAAGAAAGCCGTTTCGGAAAAATTGCTGCGGAGTGGGATATTTGTGAGATCCACTTGTTTTTCAGAAGGTTTTTGGGGCGAGGGTGAAGGTTGTGATTCGTCAGCTACTGCAAAAAGGAATTCTTCAGCCTCTTCTTCGATTACACCTCCAGTAGGGCTTGAACCGGAAGCTTTTGCAAAAATACCGCTCCGGCTTTTCAACATCATAAACTTTTGCCCTCCTTCAAGAAGCGGAATCTGTTCATAATCGGTGCCCGACATCGATGTACCGGACCAAAGAGGCAATATGGTTATGTCTGAAAAATATGAGTAAGGTCTGTTCCAGGCATATCTGCCATAATAATAAGGCGTATAAAATGTATTTTTCCATGTATGTGGCGTAAACATATCCAGGGAAGCATCATATAATGTAGCTGCCATTTCGGCTGTTTCCACCCCCCCCTGTTTATTTTTTACGGTTAATGTCCATTTTTCTTTTTCCCCGGGCAATAATTGTCCCCTAAATGTTTGGAATGCAATATCCAAATTCTTGTTGGTATAAGGAACATTGATTTCATGAAGGGCTGTATATGACCGGTTGTCCTGAATCAATGCAAATTGAACGGCAAAACCGCCACGATAAGCTTCTTCTATTGGGAAGGTGATCTTCCGGGGTGTTGTTCCGGTAATGATCTCACCTTGCCGGACAACCTTATCTTTAAATAATACATCGTATCTGATGTAGGTTGTGTCTTGTCCACCGGCAAGCATAAAGCTAATGGAATCTCCAGGTTCTCCTGATTTCTTCAATACCGAAAGCCATTGATTCATGTTTGTAATGGGGGAATTTTCCTGATGTAAACATATATATGTTGAGTCGGAAGCTGTACCTTGTTTGTTTTTTGCTTCAATCCTGACAAGATACCATCCGGAGGATGCTTCTTTTAAAATAGAAAGATCTATTTGTTTTACAGAAAGGGTATTGATATCCCACGATGCCATCATTTTTTTCTTTGCATAAGAACCGGGCTCATTTTCATTAAGATAAGCGTCTTTAGGGAAATCCTTATCAAAATCTTCCCGGGTTATTATGGCTGTATCAGGTGTAGCCCACAAACGTTCGCGAAGGATTCTCTCAGGCGATTTCAGTGCATATAGTTCAATATGCGCATCTGTAGGTATGGCAACTCCATCCAGGTTAGTAATAGATAGATCATACTTCAGGTCTCCGGAATTCTCCTTATCTACAGATATATTTTCGGGTATATTTGTTGATAATAACATAGAATTTCCGCTTAAACGTATTCTCTTTGATGTCGATTGTGTTTCTCCGTTAACATCTGTAACATCTACCGATAGATCATAAATATAGATCAGATCCCTGTTTTGGATATCTGTATCTTCCGCTTTAAATGAAATGGTAAATTGTCCGTTATCATCAGTAAAAAAATCTCCGGATGCAATTTGGACAGGCCGTTGATTCCGGATAGGTGGAAATATTTTCGGACTGTTCCGGATGTAACGAAATGGCCGATATTCAATAGTCCGTGTAACTGTATATTGCAGTTTGCCTCCATCTACGGGATAGCCGGCAAAGGCTTTGGCTTCACCAGGTATCTTCATCGAATCACCCAACGAATAATGCTTATCTGTGGCTTTTAATTCAACATTGAAAGTGGGACGTTTGTACTCTTCAACCCGGATAGATATGCTTCCTAATGTTGTTTGCAGTGTCATATAGCCATTCAATCCCCCTTGAGGAAGGATAAAGTTACCTTTGATGGATCCAAATTCATTGGTCGTAAGGTTTTGTTTGGTAACTTCCTTTCCATTAACATCTTTCAATTGTATTTCAACAGGTAAATTCGTATGAACAGATAGATCGTCATTCTTTTCGGATTGATAAACAATGCCCTTGAAATATACTGTTTGCCCCGGACGATAAATAGCCCGGTCGGTAAATAAGACTATTTTACTTGTTTGTTTATTTTCAGATGGCTGGCGGTATATATACATCATTTGCTGCTCTATTGAATCACCTTCATAGGTGATCCGTAGCGTACCGCCCTGATCCGGTGCCTTAGGATAAGTGATCTGTCCCAATGCATTTGTATACATCACGGTATCATATATCTGAACGTATTCTCTTTTCTCATATTGGTATTTCTGCCTGTAGATTTCGACTTTTGCATTTTCTATAGGAAAGCCGGTTTCCCTGTAGGTAATATAAGCTTCTAAGCTTCCCAAACCGGACATGCGCTGCAATAGGAACAGATCAGATACCTGGACCGTGGTATAGGAGATAGAGGCAGCATTTTCTTTGACAGGATCCGGTCGGTCGGATAGAACCAATAAGTATTGTCCTGATTTCAGCGTGTCTAGTTTTACTTCTACCTTGTGTTCCTGATAATCGGTCTGTTTCGGGAGGGTTATTGACTGTTGGGATATTTTGTGCTGGGCAGCCAGGAATTTTTTATATTCTTTGTTTTGTTCCCCTTTTTCAAACACCGACAACAAATCTTTGTCCAGGGGATAAACAAAAAGATAGGCCATATCCACGTTCCGATAGGTGATTTGAGCTAAGACGGCCTTATTGGGTAGTTGCTCTTTTTGTATCTCCAGGTTGACCTGCGCCTGTGTCAATTCCTTTAACATATCTGCAGCATATTTTTTATCTTCCTTAAGGAGTGCCTTTTCTTGTACCTCCCGGTATTGATTTACAGCATCTATAAACCGGTAACGATAATCAGGAGTCTTAAAAGTAGTCCATTTCTTGCCTTCTTCATTAAAGTATGAGGCCAGTGTATTGGCTGTTTTTCCCCAGATTTTTTGGCCGGTACATGCTTCTTTCAAGTGTTTTAGCGCTTCTTCATATAACATATCCGGATCATCATAAATGCCGTTATCCCGGACATATTTTAGCCGTTTCAGGTCTACATCCGCCAAGGCATTCATATCATTCTGCTTTAAACGGAAAACAGTCAGATCCTGGAATAGATGCATTACACGAAATGTAAATGACATGGTATCTTTACTTTGAATGTCTGCTTGAGTAAATCCCTGAGCATCGGCAAAATACTCAATCCGATCTATGGGAAAAGAAACGGAGAAATTATCCATCATCAGGTCTGGCTGCATGAACATATCAATAGCACGATGGGCCAGAAAATCATACAGTGTCGGTCGGAGATAGCGGGTAGAGGCATCGCCTGTAAGCGCATCTTTAATCACATTTATGGATGTTTTTTGTAATAGATCGGCATTTTCCAAAGAGAGAAGATAATATCTGACAACTTCGCTGATGACCTGCTCCTGGGACCATGACTCTATATGATCATTATCCGGCAATTCATCTGTTGGAGTGCGGTTCCATGATTTCCATCTGTTTTGAAGGTAATATCCCCGAAAAGCTTCACCGGTAAGGGAATAAATGACCGATTTTACCGGGTAGGGAATAGCTTCAGCATCTTTATATAAGCTGTAAATGATTTTTTCATAAGGATTTTCCTCTGTCATTTGCTGACAATCGGTACGCTTCATCACAGATTTCAGGAATTGACCATATTCCTTATTTTTTAATGCGGTTTGGTAGACTTTGTCTATTTCAATCAATGCCGATTGAGGTAATCCGTCTTCTATCAGCTTGTCAATATTTTTCCATTGATTGGTATAATTCAATTTCCCGGATTGATTCTGTGCATATACATTTCCCAACAAAATGCATAATACCGGTATGATGGTGAATAAACGTCTCATTACTGGCTTATTTATCTGTAAAAAGCAACTTTTGATAAAAAGATACAAATATAATGCCGGATTATTGAAGAAAAAAGAAGTTTGAGCATTGTTTTGTTTTTGTGTTCCTTATGTTTTTTATCAATATTATTTTATGGGAATTATTCCCTCTTTCCAGCAATGGGCGTGGTTTTTCTCTGGAATTATATTATTTTTGTAGTGTAATAATATACGGAAAGGGTTTTTTAGGAGATTGATTTTATTGCAACCAGATGATAAACAGGAGGGAGAATGATTTGTCAACTAATAAAAAATAAGATCCGGAGAGTTGCCTCCCAGGATCTTGCTAAATCTTAGGTCGTTAATTCTCTTAATGGACAGCTATCAATCTGCCATCTTTCAACCTGATGTATATTGTTCCGAAAATGGACTTTTTTTGAACAGGTGTTGTCGGTGTTTTTTTGAATTCCTGCATTTTTCTGGATTCCACTACAGGTAGTCTCTGAACAGTAGTAGTAGTTTGGGTTGGCTTAGTGATTATCGACCTTCTTGATGAGGCTAATGACGTTGAAATACAAATGGATGCTATAAGCATCGTTGCGCATAAAATCTTTTTCATAGTGTTAATTTTTTTAATTGATAAAATTTGTTTTTAAAATACATTGCAAAGTATTATTTTTTTAACAAATAAATGCTTGATGAATGGGATGATTTTTCAACATTCCTCGTTTTTTTTTCAACAACCATAGATTATAGAAATGCAGCAAAAAATAAGGATAGCAGTAATTCTTACCGGAGTGGCTCTGATTTGTATCATTGCAGCACAGTCTATCTGGCTGTATCAGAGTTCCAAACTTCATTACGCTTTGTTTGACAGATATGCGAATATGATGCTGGAAGCATCCGTGGAAGAAGAGTTTGATATGCGGATGCATAAAGATTTTGCTCATTTTGTCGTTTTACCGACTGGCGAGGATATGGATAAACCGATGCTTGATTCTATTTCAGTAGAACATGGTGTTCAGCCAAAAGATTCCATCATAGATATCGGATATGATTCTGAATCTGAATTTATTAACATACAGAATAGGCTTAAATATGCGTTCAATTCTGTGATTCCTCCTGATATTTATACTATTGACAGTATTTATTCTTCCCTGGTAAAAAAAGAATATCCTAATGACGAGGTGTTTATCGAACTAACTAATGTGGCGGGTGATTCGGTCATACAAAGTACTACCTGTACGTCTAATGAAAAACGGCGTCATGTAACGGGTCTTGTTCCTCTTGATAAATTTTCGGTAAACGCCATACGGGGGGTGGTCACATCTCCCTCATATTTTGTTATATTTACCAAAACGACCGGTACTATGGCGCTTTCGGTCTTTTTTGCTTTGTTAACAGTGGCTTGTACCTTATACATCATACAGGTAGTATTCAAACAGAAAAAATATACGCAGAGTGTTACTGATTACACCCATTATACTGTGCATCAAATGCAGACTCCCATTATGCTGGCTACATTATCCCTCAAAAAATTGCACAGTAACAGGAATGATGCAGAAGTGGATCCATACCTTGATATTTCAGAGAAGAACCTGAGAAAATTAAGTTCATTATCTGATGCATTGTTGAATATTGCCACACAGGAGCATAGTTCTATGAAGATCACACGGGAAAAATTTGATATTGTAGAGTCTGTCAAGGCGCTTGCTGAAGAACGTTCTTTTAAGCAACAAAACAAACAGGTGAAAATTATTGTAGATCACCAATTTAGAGATATGTTCATAGTTGCAGACCGGTTGCACCTGATTAATGCGGTCAGCAATCTTATTGATAATGCTATCAAATACTCGGAAGTACAGGTTACCATCAATGTTGTTCTTGAAGAAGTTTCCGAGGATATCCGTATATCTGTAGTCGACAACGGGATAGGTATAGAGAAAGAACATCTTAATCATATATTTGACCGTTTTTATAGGGTAGTAGGACAACCAGGCCATACGGCTGTAAAGGGATTCGGATTAGGATTGAGTTATGTCCGGGCGGTTTGTGAGGCACATGGCGGTTCAGTTCGCGTATTTAGTGAAAAAGGGGAGGGGAGCAGATTTGTCATGGAAATTCCGGATGTTTTTGATTTGTTTTAAAATGATTTAATTTGCAGGATGAAACAAATACTAGATCCGGAACATCTCACATTTCGAGAAACAGCATTTGATTTACTGATGCAAAGGCGTATCCGTAACGTCCTTTTGTTGTGTAGCAGTTATGATGCGTTTGTCCTTGAGGAAGACGGTAGGGTGGACGAACAGATATTCAATGAATATGTTGCCCTTAATCTTCGCAATGCTCCCGGGATTGTACAAACAGATACTTCAGAAAAAGCATTTGAGATATTGTCTACGACAAAAATAGATCTGATCATTTCCATGTTAAGCATCCGTGATATAGATCCTTTTAGCCTGGCAAAAAAAATAAAAAAGAACTTTTCCCATATTCCTATTGTAGTTCTGACGCCTTTTTCCCGGGAAGTTTCGCTCAAGCTGCGTAATGAGGATCTTAGCGCCATTGATTTCGTTTTTTGCTGGCTAGGAAACGGGGATTTGTTGCTGGCCATCATTAAATTGATCGAGGACTGGATGAATGCACCTCATGATATCGAAGAAGTCGGAGTACAATGTATCTTGCTGGTCGAAGATTCAATACGTTATACTTCCTCTTATTTGCCGGTGTTGTATAAAATGATCCTCACCCAGTCGCGTCAATCCATGCGGGAAGCATTGAATGAACATCAAAAAATGCTCCGTATGCGCGGACGGCCTAAAATCCTGCATGCATCCACTTACAGCCAGGCTGTGGAATTATACCACAGGTATAAAAATAACCTGCTGGGAGTCATTTCCGATGTAACCTTTAAAAAAGAAGGAGAACCAGACAACAGGGTTAATGCCGGATTCGACCTTTGCCGTTTGATTCGTTCCGAAGATCCGAACTTACCCATACTACTGCAATCTTCAGATATTGAAAATGCCCGCTTTGCCGGAGAACTGCAGGTTGGTTTCATACATAAATATGCAAAGAACCTGTCTGCAGAATTGAGTTCTTACATTAAAGATCATTTTGGATTCGGCGATTTCATCTTCCGGAATCCTGAAACTTATGAAGAAGTGGCACGTGCTACTGATCTGAAAAGTTTACAGGTGCAGTTATGGAATATTCCTGACGAAGTCCTGATTTACCATATTTCACGCAATCATATCTCCAAGTGGTTTAATGCCAGAGGATTATTTTCTATTGCCCGTATTTTTAAGTCATTGAATATGGATGACTTTAAAGATATCCAGTCTGTACGAATGTATATGGATAGGGCCATGAGTATTTATTTACAGGATACCGGTCGTGGTATTATCGCCCAGTTTGATAAGACAACATTTAGTAAGTACCTTTCCTTTTCCAGGATCAGTAACGGAACAATCGGTGGAAAAGCACGCGGATTGGCATTCATCGATACGGTAATCAAAAAGAAAAAAATATACAACAAATATCCTGGTGTATTGATTGATATTCCACGTACAGTGGTTGTCGGAGCAGATATTTTTGAAGAATTTATCGAAAGCAATAATTTATATTCGATTGCTCTTTCAGGAGCCTCCGATCAGGAAATCCTGGAAGCGTTTCTAAATGCCCGGCTTCCTGAACGCGTTAAGGAAGACCTTTATACATTTGCATTGCTCGTTAAGACCCCGATAGCAGCGAGGTCTTCTAGTAAGCTGGAAGATTCCCATTATCAGCCATTTGCTGGAATATACTCGACCTATATGCTGCCTAATGCGTCTGACCCGGCCCTTACAGTTCAAAATATAGTGCGGGCGATAAAAGCTATTTATGCTTCGGTTTTTTTTCAGAGTAGTAAAGCATATATTGCAGCTACATCAAATATAATCGATGAAGAAAAGATGGCGGTCATCCTTCAGGAAATCTGTGGTACAAAATATGGGACACACTTTTATCCCACTGTATCAGGAGTGGCACGTTCAGTCAATTTTTATCCGATAGCTCCTGAAAAGAACATTGACGGTGTAGCCAATATTGCCCTTGGATTAGGGAAATATGTAGTGGAAGGAGGAGTTGGTATTCGCTTCTCCCCTAAATATCCCCAAAAGATATTGCAATTATCAACTCCACAAATGGCATTGAATGAAACCCAGAAATATTTTTATGCATTGGATCTTTCTAATGAAAACTTTATTCCGGGTATTGATGACAGTACCAATATTATAAGATTACCTTTATCTGCTGCCGAAAAAGATAAAACATTACGTCATGTCGCATCAACGTATGACTTTGACAGTAAAATTTTACGTGATGGTGTGATGCATGAGGGTAAGCGGATTATCTCCTTTTCAAAAATACTTAATCACAATAGTTTTCCGCTTGCTGAAATACTGGATGACCTTTTAAAAATCGGTCAACATGAATTAAATTCACCTGTTGAGATTGAATTTGCGATTAATCTGGATGTACCCGCCGGAAGCCCAAAGATTTTTAACTTTTTACAAATACGTCCAATCGTCAGTGAACAACGAAATAGTATTGAATTACAA
>JAISOY010000205.1 GCA_031275285.1 Bacteroidales bacterium
GAAATGGCTACAAATGACTTAGGTGCAAAGTTACAATTTTTTTTCGAGCAAAAAATCATTCTGATTGTCAATATTATATATAGGGCAAAGTGCAAGTATCTATATATAGATACTTGCACTTTGCCGTGTGCCGTGAGAATGTGGAATGGCTGCCACGTTCGTAACTACAATATAGATGGAAGTTTGGTCTTCCGCAATCGCTTTACAGGAAGTGGTTGCAAACCAATGTATGCTGCTCTGTTCAAAAGACAGGGTGGTGAGCGATACATGGCGGCAATTAGCCGTCAGGTGGCTGTATAGGAGATGACCGAAAGGGAACCACTGATTATGCGTCGAAATGCAATGAGATGATGCCAAAACCGGGTTGAGGCAAGAAATCCGGGATAAGTTCAGAAGAAACCTGTTTACTGTCTGTTCGACATCCGGCGTAGAGGTGGCATGACCTATATGGAGGCTATGTTGTGGAACACGGGAACTCACCAAAAGATGTTAAGGGAGCAACCAAAAGCGGTAACCCCGCAAGGTTTGAGTACCGATGCTTTTGGTGGGGGCGGACTGCTTCGTAGTAGTGATGAAGTTGCTGTAATGGCAATGGAGCGAAGGGGGCAGCTTGTCCGGCTATTTGTAATGTACAACTAATTAAAATTATTAGGATGACACAAAATCAAATTGCAAAATCGTTTACAATCGACAAGCATACGATAATGAATGCTTGGAAACGGGTAAAAGCAAACAAAGGAAGCGCGGGGATTGACAATGTAAGTATAACTGACTTTGAGAGTAACCTCAAGTGTAACTTATACAAGTTGTGGAACCGCATGAGTTCAGGAAGTTACTTTCCTAACGCTGTTAAGTTAGTGGATATACCTAAACCGTCGGGCGGAACACGTCCATTGGGTATTCCAACAGTAGAAGACCGTGTTGCTCAAATGGCGGTTGTTATGCTGATAGAGCCGAGAATGGAGCAAGAGTTTCATTCTGATTCGTATGGTTATCGACCGAATCGAAGTGCTCATGATGCATTGGCAAAAGCACGGGAACGCTGTTGGCGATACGATTGGGTATTGGATATGGATATCAGCAAATTCTTTGATACCATAGACCATGATTTGCTCATGAAGGCCGTAGAGCGTCATGTACAAGAAAAGTGGATACTGCTTTACATCAAGCGTTGGTTGAAGGTTCCATACGCAACTCAAAATGGAGAACGTATAGAAAGAAATATGGGTGTTCCGCAAGGTTCAGTCATTGGGCCGGTTCTTGCGAACCTGTATCTTCACTATGCATTCGACAAATGGATGTCGATTTATTATCCATCTATTCCTTTTGAACGTTATGCCGATGATACGATATGTCATTGTCGTAACCTTGAAGAAGCCCAAAGGCTTAAAGCATCCATAATCGAACGCTTCTCAACTTGCAAGTTAAAGCTAAACGAAGCCAAGACACGTATAGTTTACTGTAAAGACGGAAAACGAAAAGGAGAATATACTGAAATCACATTTGATTTCTTAGGCTATACCTTTCAACCCCGTGCTTTGAGAAACAAAAGTGGTCAGGTCTTCAATGGCTTTTCTCCTGCAATCAGCAAGAAAGCCAAGAAACGCATTCATGAAAAGATGCGAGGTTGGAATCTGAATAGGCGTGTACAGATAAAACTATCTGACATTGCTGTTGGGATTAATGCTGAGGTTCGAGGTTGGATAAACTATTATGGAAAATTCTATAGTAGTTTGCTGAAATCCTTTCTTCAGGAAATCAATTTGAAATTAGCACGTTGGGCAGAAAGGAAGTACAAGCGTTTTCGGCGAAAACCGAACGCTGCTTACAAATGGCTGGTAAAGATAGCATCTGAAAATCCTCATTTGTTTTATCACTGGCAATATGGAGCCATACCCAACAGATTGAAACCGTTTGGATAAGAAGAGCCGTATGAGGGGAGACTTTCACGTACGGTTCTGTGAGAGGCTTGGGCTGAAATGCCCAGGTCTACTCGACCTATATATTGATTTGAAATTGAAAATTTGCACTGAAGATTTTTATTTTGAAAATAATTCGATGCAGAGTTCCGTTTAAATCAAGCAAAAAGAATATGTCGTCTTTTGTTGAAAAAAATCATGAAATCATAATTTGCATAAGAAAAAAGTTTAAATTTCCGATTTACTACATTTAGTGTAGTAAATCGGAAATTTAAACTATAGTTAATATGGCTTTTTTAGAGCGTAATTATTTGGAGAAATATTTGTTTGCTATTCGTTCACAAGGACGATATATGTTTACTTTGGACGAGTTGAAAGAACAATTTGATACTTTAACATCAAAAGCTATCAACCAAAATATTTATCGTTTGAAGGCAAAAGGGGAAATTGCTTCTATCCGAAATGGGATTTATGTTATTATTCCGCCGGAATATTCCAATCAGGGAATGCTGCCGCCTTTTTTGTTTATTGACGATTTGATGAAAATTTTGAATAAACCGTATTATGTCGCTTTTTTATCGGCTGCGGCGATATACGGAGCGGCACATCAACAGCCGATGGAATATTTTGTAATGGCAGAAACTCCTGCTCCAAAGACAATTAACAATAAAAAACTAAAAATCAATTTCACAAGTAAAAATAATTGGACAACGCAAGGAATTATTGAACACAAAACAGATTCCGGCTACATAAACGTATCTTCGCCGGAATTGACAGCTTTGGATTTATTTGCCCATATAAACAAATTTGGCATAAACCGAATTGTCTCTATATTACAGGAACTTGTCGATGAGATGAAATCTTCGGAACTTGC
>JAISOY010000206.1 GCA_031275285.1 Bacteroidales bacterium
TAAGTTTAAACTTAGCTCGCTTATTAGTTTACCTTGGTCAGTCTGTTAATTCCTTCTTTTTTACAACAAAAGTAAGGGATTAACATCGCTTTTATTTTTATAACGCAAACTAAGGGCTCGCTTAGTTCGGTCGTGAGATCGCCTTTGGCTATGTTGTCTCCTCTAAAACGCTCGTTTTTAGGGTTTAATTCAGGATTTGTGGTTGCTCGTAATAAGAAAGGTGAATGATGAACTATCTAACTTTGAATCCCTTTACTCATAACAGAAAGTAAACTGTAATGTTCACCGATATTTCATCCGGATAATTTTATTAGGCTATACCCGGAATGACAAATTTTGTTACTTTTGTCATTTGGTAACTTTGAATTGTTTGTCTTCGCTTCATTACGCCTTTTAACCCGAACAGGAACCGGTGGAATAGATCAGAGACGGTTAGACCGTTCAAATCAGCCATATAAATGATTTGTATTTTTAAACTATAAAACTATAAACATGGCAAATTTTTCATTATCAGGCAAAATCGCTCTTGTTACAGGGGCTTCATACGGTATTGGTTTTGCTATTGCATCTGCCCTATCCGAGGCAGGAGCAACGATTGTTTTCAATGATATCAAACAGGATCTGGTGGATAGCGGTATGGCAGCCTATAAAGAGAAAGGGATTCAGGCACACGGTTATGTGTGTGATGTTACCAATGAGGATGCCGTGAACGAGCTGGTCAAAAAAATAGAAAAAGAAGTCGGCGTGATCGATATTTTGGTCAATAATGCCGGGATCATCAAACGGATACCCATGACTGAAATGTCAGCGGCTGATTTCCGTCAGGTCATTGATGTGGATCTGAACGCTCCTTTTATTGTGGCTAAGTCGGTTATTCCCGGTATGATCAAAAAAGGACGTGGAAAAATTATCAATATCTGCTCCATGATGAGCGAACTGGGACGTGAAACGGTATCAGCCTATGCTGCGGCGAAAGGCGGTCTAAAGATGCTGACGCGTAACATTGCATCCGAGTATGGTGAATACAACATCCAATGTAATGGTTTGGGCCCCGGTTATATTGCAACTCCGCAAACAGCTCCGCTACGTACCGAAGGACACCCTTTCAATGCTTTTATCATGTCGAAAACTCCGGCTGCCCGTTGGGGAACACCTGAAGACCTGGCAGGTCCTGCCGTATTCCTTGCATCAGAAGCATCTGATTTCGTGAATGGACACATTTTATATGTGGATGGTGGTATCCTGGCCTATTTGGGTAAAGCTCCCAAATAACTATTTAGTAAAAGATAAGTCTTGTAAATCAATAATTTACACCATAGTGAATGAAAAATAATTCTCAACCGAGTTTGCAAGCTCAACGAAGTTAATTCTCAACTTTCAATTCTCAATTCTCAATTTTTTTACGTATGAAAAACTGGATAATAATAGTAATAAGCATGATGGTGATATGCTCATGCAAGGTGAACCAGATTGCTATTGAGGTAAGTAATCCGTCTGATATCAAGCATGACCGGACAACTGTTGAAATTCCATGGAACGATATTTCAGCCAAACTTCCTTCTGTGAAACCAACGGAAATAATGGTAGTATCTGTAAAAAGCGGGGAAGAAATACCCAGCCAGGCGGTTTACCATGGTCAGGAAAAACCACAGATGTTGATCTTCCAGGTGTCGCTGGCAGCTAAAGAATCTGCTGATTTCCTGATCAAAGAAGGTAAGCCGAAGCCTTATGCGGCAAAAACCTATGGTCGTTATGTTCCTGAAAGGAAGGATGATTTTGCCTGGGAAAACGATCGCGTGGTTTTTCGTATGTATGGTCCCGCACTGGCTAAGGAAAATCCCAGTAATGGTGTGGATATGTGGCTGAAAAGGACCGATAAAATGATTGTTGATCAATTCTACAATGATGATCTCAAAAATAAAAAATCATACCATGTGGATCACGGTGAAGGATTGGATTGTTATAAGGTAGGCCATGAGCTGGGAGCTGGTGGAGTTTCTCCGTATGTGAACGGGAAATTATGGGTAGGCAACCACTATGCAACCCAGCAGGTATTGGATAATGGTCCATTGCGCACTACTTTTAAATTAACTTATAACAACTTACCTGTAGAGGACAAAACATTCTCGGAAGAACTTATTATTTCCATCGATGCTGGATCCCAACTGAATAAAGCAGAGGTAACTTTTACAGGTGATTTCAGCGAGATACAGGTAGCCGGTGGAATATCCCTGCACAAGGAAATCGGCAATATGCAATCCAGCGTAGAAAAGGGCTATATTGCCTATGGCGAGACCGCAACGTCCGATGCCGGCGTTCCAGCCGGAAGGAATTATGTCGGCGTCCTTATTCCTAAAGGTATGACCGAAAGTATTCAGGAATCAGGTCATTTACTGGCATTGGCCCCGTATAAAAAAGGTGATAGCTTCACTTATTACTTCGGGGGGGGATGGAGTAAATGGGGATTTGAATCCGACGATGCCTGGTTCAACTATATGGAACAATTTTCAATCAGGTTAAAGAACCCTTTAAAAGTAACCATTAAATAAATAAGCACTCAGTGTTGTTTATTGCCTTCTTAAGTCGCATAGATCAAGTTAATTACGTTCATTGATATTACATAATTTATCGATAATATAAAGATAAAGGCGGATTGATACAACAATTCGCCTTTTGTTTTAAACATACAAAACGATGAAGACACATATTTCAAGGATTATTTTCGGATTGTTCCTGCTGGGAATGGCTGTTTCATGTAACAGCACACCTTCTAAAATGGTAACCATCAAAGAAAAAAAGGATGGTAGCTTTGAACTTTTGATCCATGGAAAACCGGTATACATCAAAGGAGTGGGCGGTACGTTTAAGCTGGATATTGCCGCTCAATCCGGAGCCAATGCATTCCGGACCTGGGGAGGATCGGTAGCATCCATCGGCAGGGATCTCGAAAAGGCCCGTGAACATAATATGTATATCATGCAGGGAATTGGTATGACCAAAGATTCCGCATCATACCACAATGAGGAATACAAAAATAAGATGAGGGAATCCGTTAAAGAACTGGCTACCCATTTTAAGGATGATCCCAATATATTTATCTGGTGTATCGGGAATGAAATCGATCTGGGAAACGCCAACAATGAGGTTTCCTGGTCATTTGTGGAGGAACTGGCCGGAATCATCAAATCCATTGATCAAAACCATCTGGTAGGTACGGTTATCGCCCATAATGCAAAGGCTCTGGAATTCATTGCCAGTGTCTGTCCCTCGCTGGATATGATCGGGATCAACAGCTACGGTTCGATCGGGCAGGTAGCTTCCATGGTAGAAAAATCTTCCTATAAGGGTGCTTATATGATCACGGAATGGGGGCCAACCGGATTCTGGGAACGTCAGAAAACATCCTGGGGTGCACCGTTGGAGCAGACCAGTGAAGAGAAAAGGCTGGTATATGAAGAACGGTATACCCAACATATCCGGGGAGCCAAACGTTGCCTGGGTTCATTTGTATTTCTCTGGGGACAAAAAGAGGAACGGACGCCCACCTGGTTCAGTATGTTCGTGGAACATAATGTGGAAGGATTACCCCTCAATGGAGAAAAAACACCGATGGTGGAAGCCATGCAACGTGTCTGGAATAACCGGGAACCCGAACAGACGGCTCCGGTGATCAAAGATTTTACAATCAACGGGAAAAAAGCCATAGACAATATTTATATAGCACCTAACGCCTCCTTCACAGGAAAAGTGAATGCTACGGACAAGGAAGGTGACCGGCTCACTTATGTCTGGGAGGTATTAAAAGAAGCAACTGTGCTTGGATTCGGAGGATCTTATGAACCTCGTCCTGATAGGATCGGGGTGGTGGTTACAACAGAGGTCGATCAGGTGGAGCTCAGGATAAAAGAAGAAGGTAATTACCGGTTATATGTATATGTGCTGGATGGTACCGGATTTGTCGCAACCGTAAATGCACCCTTCCAGGTGAAAAGATAAAATAATTTTTTAGGCATTCTCTTAATGGGGTTTGTTAGTAAAACCACGGATTTCTATAAGTGTCATTCGTGGTTTTGCTGATTATTATGGATGTCTTATGTTTTTTTTATTTAAAATAAAACATGAAAATAGTCGCAGGTTGTAAATTTTTGTGTATGTTTGTGGTAGTTCGAAATTTTTATTGCAGGCATTTCTTTTGTTGTTGCTGAGATCATTTGCATCATTAACTATACTGGCAATCAGAATGCAACAAAGTTGGGCAGATTAACAGGAGAAATAGGCCATCACTATTTTTTGATATAAAATTACTATATGGGGATATCGGAAGTTACAGCTTACAAGCTGAAATTATTAATCAATTATAATAGAAGATGGAAGGACTTTTGGTTCAAAGATCTGGTATGGTTGAGAGCAGAATGGAATTACACACAATTATGTGTGCATCATGTAGACTATGTATAATATATCGGTTCCATCGGGAAAATAGAAAAAATGTTACCTGAAGTGTTTTTCAGATCTCACCGGTCCTGTATTGTCAATATAGCTTATATCGATAGTCTCGAAAAGAACCAGATAACCACCGTAACCGGCCATCAATTCCCTATTGTTAGAAATAAATTTGGTGAATTGAAGAAACTGCTTCTGGAAATGCCGAGGATCACCATTCCCAATTGTGGAATGTGAAAATTGTAAGGAATGGGAAACTTGTGAAGATACCCGTCCGTTTTTTACCATTCGTTATATTCAGGTGAAAAATGAAATAATAATTATAAAGCTAACCGTATTATTGTATTTGTTTTCAAAAAAAGATTTAACACGAGTATGGAAAAGTCAATATGTTTAGTGTCAAATTCTTTAGAACGGATAATCCATGAAATAATGATTTATAGTTTTACATCCGGTATCGGATTATTGGACGGAAAAATGGGTATCAGCATTCTATTGTATCACTATGCCCGGTATGTAGATGATAAGAAAATTGAAGCATATGTCAAACATCTTTTCAATGAAGTAGAAGCAGGATTAACTGTAACCACACCATTGGGTTTTGCTTCGGGTATTAGCGGGATTGCATGGGGCATTCACCATTTAATTGAACAGGGGTTTATCCAAGTTGATGATATCGATGAAGCATTATCAGATTTAGACGATGCTTTATGGAATGATACAGACAAGTGGAAAGTTGATGATCATTCTGTTTTTGATATTGGCTGGTACATGCAAGCAAGAATGAAAACAACCGGAATGCAAAAAGAATGGCAAAAAAAAACACTTGATTGGCTTGACCGGATATATCATTTGTTTGATGTTGATCATGCTGATTCAGAAGTATTTTTCCCTGTCCTTTATTGTTGCTATTGCTTTCATTCGGTTGAAGAACTGAAGCCATCGGTAGAAGCGTTATATGATCGGATTTCATTGATTTTCAAACATCCGTTTCTTGATGAACAAAATGATCCGGCATTAACGAATTTTACTTCATTTTTGAATGCCGAATGGCAAAACAAATGCTCACTCCAGGAGATCAATGCCTATTTTTTACATCGCTTTTTTATGGGAGAAGGTGGAGATATTCCTTTATCGTATCAAAATGAAATTTACGAAATTGTTTCTGAAAAAAAACGGATAGATGAGATGCTTAATCCTCAAAATATCGGTTTGGGAAAATATGTAGGTGGACTTGCCCTGGCTTTGTTACAATTGCTTGACGAAACCAATAATTCACAAAATAATAAAACATTTGCTCACTCTTTCTCCTGGGTTAACTCAAAAAAACATTCTGTTTCTCAACAGAAACCGGAGACCGTTAGATATTCCGGTTTTGGGTTTGAGGTACACCTTACCGAACATTGTAACCTGAATTGTAAAGGTTGTTCGCATTTTTCGCCTTTAGCAAAAAAAGAATTCATGAATATTGAAGTATTCACAAAGGATATGGTCAGGATGTCCCAATTATTAGGCAACAATGACGTCCGAAGAATACGATTGTTGGGAGGCGAACCACTGTTGCATCCTCAGGTTAATGATTTTATGAAGGTTGCATCGGAACATTTTCCGGACATACGGCGTGAACTTGTAACTAATGGATTGCTGTTATCGAACATGTCCGATTCATTCTGGGAAACATGCCGGACAACCGGAACAATAATCATCATAAGCCGTTATCCGATTTCAATAGATTTTGCGGGGTTGGAAAGAAAATCTTATGCAAAAGGGGTGAAGATTATCATTGATTCGAATGAACCTGCAAAAGAATTCCGGAAAGATATATATGATATTGCAGGTTTACAGAATGAGCAATTGTCACATTCGCGTTGTACATTAGCTGGCCATTGTTGTCAATTGAACAATGGCCGATTTTATCCTTGCACCATTTCGGCTTATTTCCATCATTTTAACCGTTATTTCAATTTGGGAATTTCATTATCGGATGATAACTATATAGATATATACAAAGCCCGGTCGAAAGAAGAGTTTTATCAGTTGATAGCAGCCCCAGTGCCTAATTGCAAATATTGTAATTTGGAAGCACAGGAATTTGGACTAAAATGGGAATATTCGAAAAAAAACATGAATGAATGGACTTAATTCGATATACAATAAAATCCTCAATTTATCATAAGATAGAACTATTATTTATTATTTTAATCATAATCTTTTTATTCCTCTAATTTAGTTTTTTGACAAATAAAAGGCCATGATTTCATTTTTCAGAAAGTGAGTGAATAATTTATGATTGAACAGTGAATATTTTCTATTTTGTTCCACTAACTTGTCTGTCCATTTTTCAGCATTAACAATTTCATAATCCTTAAGAGGTTTCTGTGTCATCAATTTCAGATGCAATTCAGATTCCTGAGGAGTCGGGTTAAAGCCGAACTTTTGCAATTGACCAAGTCTGATCCTGTCTGCATATATTTGTTGTTCCTTATATTTACTTATACTGATCTGTTCGGAATGTATCCTGTAATATAGAAGAAATGATGGGATATTGTTTACGATGCCTACTTTTGAAAGCTGAACCATCAAATCAAAATCAGCAGCATATATATATTGTTCATCGTATTTTATGTTATATTCAACAAGTGTTTCTCGGCGCAAAATCATACTGGGATGATAACTGATATTTGTCTGAAGCAGACGGATCTTACAGTTATCTTCGCCAAAAGTGCGAATACCCTGAGTTGTTGAACCATTTGCATGAAGGACAAATGCAAATGAACCCAAAGCAACGTAATCAGGATTGAATTCCATAAAGTTAAATTGGGTAAGCAATCTGTTTGGCATGGCTATATCATCGGCGTCCATTACGCATATGTATTTACCTTGAGCCAGTTGCATAGCTCTATTTCTTGACGGATAGTTTCCGATATTAGAATTATTAGTGATCAGCCGTATTCTCGGATCGTTGTATGATTGAATTACTTGTAAACTGTTATCTGTTGAACCATCATCAATAATGATAAATTCAAAATCGGCAAATTCCTGATTTAAGATACTTTCAATGGCTTCACCAACATATTTTTCAGTATTATATACCGGCATGATTACGGATACAGAGACAGGTAACATTTGTGTTATTGTTTTAATTGAATATGTTTTTCAAGTTTGTCTATGATATGGTTATCCTCGTTTTCATCAAATTTACGAGCAAAAAGTTTTTCGGAAAAAACTAATTGTTTGAAATCCTTACTCCTCCATATTTTTGGATATTCCGGTCCCTCGACCCAATTAATATTTCTGAGATTATTATTTACAATTGTATCGTTCCAATGGGTATTTTTTAACATGGTTTGAAACAGCATTTCATCGGGAATCAAAGTATATTTGTAAAAATCATACAGTCGAAATCCGGGGTGGCAAGTTTCGTAAATCCATCGTACACAGTCACCTGTAAGCGACCACCATTGGGAGCCGTTGTAAGGTTGAACATCTGTAAAAAATGTACGGATCATCTTCCGTTGTTTTTGTATTTCTACTAACTGTGCTGCCTTTTCATATCCTTCATCTTCAACAAACCATTTGTATTGAATTCGGTTTAAACCAAGTTCATATAATTGTGTAGAAGGAATAGTTTCGGCTTCTAAAAAATTTTTCCCTTTGTTTTCAAGAAAAAAACGATCTATTTCTGACTTTGTTTTTAGCGGAAAATCTTGTCCACTGATGAGGTGGACGTAGTCCGGATAAACGCCGTTAGCATACATGGTACGCATCAATTCCAGCGTAGCTTCGATCATGCCAAATCCACCCCACGTTATTTGTTTTTGCTGATCACAAAAAATAACATTGGACATTCCTTCAAATATGTCTTTGAATATGCCTATATATGACTTGCAATCTACATGGATAAATATAAATACGTTATCGCCTGAAATGATATTTACCAAACGATGAAGTTGGTGCGGGTTTTTATGTGCCAGAATCAAATATGCATTTACCATATTATTTTCGTTTAATTGCTGAACGGACCGGTTGAAGGAATCGTTCGAATAAGGACATGTCTTCAATAATGATATCAGCATCGCCATTCATCTCCTGATTGAAAGGAATGACTTCGCCATAATTGGACCTTAACCCATCTGGCATCGTTATTTCTGCAATGTACATATCATTGACCGGAACCAGCGAAATGGAGGAGACAACGCCTTTGACGATGCCAAATTCCATGTAAGGGTAATTGTCTAATTTGATAATGACCTCTTGTCCTATTCTGATCTTTCCAGAACCAGACGCAGGAATTTCCATCTTACCAATGATTTTTTCCTCTTTAAGTGGCAATATGCTCATCACCAGATCGCCTGCTGTTACAAACTGGTTAGATGCCCAGACTTTAGTAAAAGACACAATCCCCTCATTGGGACTGCGAAAAGTGTGACTTTTTTTCCAATAGTCCAATTGATTGGACAATGCGTCCAAGCTACGGGAAATATTATCAGTCAATTGCCAATACGACCGATGATACTCTGATTGCAGGTCAAGAATTGAAATTTGCAACTGATTCAACTGCATTTGTACATTTTCCAGATTAATTTTTGCACCTATTAATGAACCTTTTTTTTGAATCAAGTGGCTTTTTGATTGATCTATTTCTGCCTG
>JAISOY010000207.1 GCA_031275285.1 Bacteroidales bacterium
ATTATCCGTGGAATGACACTACCTGGGTTTGGAAGGATACCCAAACAGAACTGTTAAAAAAAGGCTATGAACCTCCCATTCATGATTTTTCCATCACTATGGTGGACAATGGGGTTGACATTACGGATCAAATATTGGCATCCGGAAGTTATACATTTTTACTGATTGCACACCGTCTGGACAAAAGCAATCAGGAAGCGCTAAAAAAAGCAGACGAGATCGCCCGTTTCTGCGAAGAAAACGGCTATGGATTTTATTGCCTTACTTCTACCTTGCAGGATGAAATAGAAAAATTAAAAACCGAGCTAGGCCTGTCTTACGACTTCTGTTTTACAGATGAGATCACCCTCAAAACGATCATCAGGTCCAACCCCGGATTTGTTTTGATCAGGGAAGGCAACATCTTAAATAAATGGCACTATAATGATGTACCGGAAGTAAAAGAATTGGATGCAAACCTGCTCAGTTTTTCCTTGAAAGAACAGGCTGAGACCTCTGAAAATCGTCTGATTTATGCATTAATATTAGGATTTATCCTCGTAGTATATGCTTTCTATGAGTTCAAAAGACCATAAAAAATATTTGTAAAGACCAACGAAAAAAATATATATAACAATGCAAAAACCTTCTATTCCAAAGGGAACACGTGATTTTATTCCCGCTGAAATGGTGAAAAGAAATTATATTTTTGATACCATTAAGTCTGTTTTCCAGCGGTTCGGATTTCAACCCATTGAAACTCCTGCCATGGAAAACCTGACGACCTTACTTGGAAAATACGGAGAAGAAGGGGATAAATTGTTGTTCAGGATTTTAAATTCAGGCGATTTTCTATCAGAAGTAAGTGATTCTGATATTTCGGAGAAGAACTTGAATAAACTATCTATGAAAATGTGTGAAAAAGGGTTACGTTATGATCTCACCGTCCCTTTTGCCCGTTTTGTCGTACAACACCAGAATGAGATTTCATTTCCATTCAAACGTTACCAGATACAACCGGTATGGCGTGCTGACCGGCCACAAAAGGGTCGTTACCGGGAATTTTACCAGTGTGATGTTGATGTTGTCGGGAGTAATTCCCTATTGAATGAAGCGGAGTTACTGCAAATCATTGCTGATGTATTCCATTCATTGAATGTCAGGGTACTGGTAAAATTGAATAACAGGAAAATATTAACAGGAATTGCTGAATTGATCGGCCAGAAAGATAAAATCACAGACATTACTGTTGCCATTGATAAACTGGAAAAAATCGGCCTGGATAAAGTAAATGAAGAGCTCTTATCCAAAGGATTGACAAAAGATTCGGTAGATGCCTTGCAGCCGGTGATACAACTTTCAGGGAATAACAGGGAAAAAATCAGTCAATTGGAAGAGTGGTTTGTCGGCAATGAAACCGGACAAGCAGGTGTCGATGAAATACGTACCATCCTGGATTATGCAGAATCATTGCAGATAGCGGTTCCTATAGAGTTTGACCTTACTCTAGCCCGGGGCTTGAATTATTATACAGGGGCCATTATAGAAGTGAAAGCATTGGATGTGGTCATAGGAAGTATTTGTGGCGGCGGCCGCTATGACAATTTAACCGGCATTTTTGGATTACCGGGTATCTCAGGGGTCGGTATCTCATTTGGTGCAGACCGCATTTATGACGTTTTAAGTCAATTAGATGCTTATCCCAAAAATATGACTCAAAATACGCAATTAATGTTTGTCAATTTTGGGCAGAAGGAAGAACAATATGTATTGAAAGTACTGTCAAAGGTTCGTGCTTCCGGCATTAATGCAGAAATCTACCCGGAAGCTGCTAAAATGAAAAAGCAAATGACTTATGCCAACAGCAAGTCAATTCCATTCGTGGCTATGATCGGTGAAAATGAAATGTCCAACAACATCATCGGATTAAAAAACATGATATCCGGAGAACAAAATAATGTCTCATTTGAAGAAATGATCATCAAAATAAAAAAGGAAGAAGTATAACCAAAGATTTCTCCTTTTGGTCATCAGACTTTCGGATCAGTTTCTGTTGGCCCGTTCGCTGATCATTTTTTCATAAACAATGTCCCATTTTTTAGGTACAAGCATATTACCTTCACGCTTAACCGCAAAAATAGATATACATTTCTGAAGCATCACCAAAAAATACCTGTTCGGGTTCATAGTATGAATCTTTTACAAATTATCTTTAAACTAAGATGGCAACTTTAAGAAATGCTGCTTATTTTATGTAACATTTTTTTCATATTTTTGTTTTTATATTCTTTGATTTTTTTCAAATGACAGGACAACCTATTATTTCATTCAATCAGGCAAGCATATTTCATGGGGATCATCTGGTATTGAAAGATGTCAATTTTTCTGTTATGCCGGGTGAATTTGTTTATCTCATCGGTAAAGTCGGCAGCGGAAAAACAAGCCTGATCAAAACCTTAAATGCTGAATTGCCTTTAAAGAGCGGAGAAGGATTTTCCGTTGGTTATGCATTGCGCAACTTGAAAAAAAAACAGATCCCCTTTCTTCGGCGTAAGATGGGAGTCGTATTTCAGGATTTCCAGCTCCTTTCAGACCGGAACGTATATGAAAATCTTTTATTCGTGTTACAAGCAACCGGATGGAAGAAAAAAAATAATCCCGACCAACGGATCAATGATGTCCTACAAAAGGTCGGCCTTTCTAATAAAGGATATAAGATGCCCCATCAGCTTTCGGGAGGTGAACAGCAACGGGTCACTATTGCCCGTGCTCTGTTAAATGATCCTGCATTGATCCTCGCGGATGAACCAACCGGGAACCTTGATCCGGAAACATCTTCGGAAATCATGGATGTCCTGATCGGCATCAAAGAATCCGGACAAACGGTGGTTATGGTGACCCATAATTACAACCTGCTAAAGAAATACCCTTTCCGCACCATCAAATGTGAAAATGAAACGGCTACAGAGGTAGATACATTACAAGAAATAGATTTTAGTTCCCTGATGGAAGAGGATAATCAAACTATCGTCAATGATTATTATTCCATAGAGTTTGATGAAAGTGAGGAGTAAGCTGTCTTCTTAAAAATTATAAGAGAAGCCGATCTCGAAAAACTCTTTGACCTGAAGCTTTGCCCCAGCAGGAGCATCCACCATATTTCCTTCATCGTTTCTTACTTTTTTGGTAGTTTTTTGGTCGTCATCATATATCATATTGATCCTGAGCCCTGCCGAGATAAATCTGGTAAGAGCGACCCTAAAATTAAAATCCCAGGTAACATCTACGTTTTCAGGACTTTCCAAATAGTTAGAAAAAAGTTCCAATTGGGAAGTATAGGTAATTTTTTTGGATAAAAAATCTCCATTCAGACTAAAAACAATCCCTCCCCCGATCTCATAACGGGCATGTTTTCCCTTTTCAATGAGCTCATCACTTAAACCAGCCCTCTTCATAATTGTCGGGTTATCTGACCGTACCAATGTCGCCTTACCCATAGCCGGTGACATATATATGGAAAATTTGGATGATGGTTTATAATCCAACCCTAGGGATAAAAATAAATATGCAGGCGCCAGAAAATCGGAGATCCGGATCGTGTCATCTTTATTGTATTGATATCCGCGAGCAAACTGTGTCTTCCCCAGGAAAACCGCTGAATAATACCAGTTTTTTGCCATTTCATAACCGACACGGGAACCAACATTAAGCTGGTCATCATTCTTCACAGCCTTAAAATCTCCTTTCTTAACAATACCATAAGCCAAAAATGCATTATTTTCCCAGAAAACTTTGTCCTTCTTGTAGTTTGCAAACAAAGTCATATTGCCGTTTAAGCTAATGGTAGGTTCTCCCCCTGCCGCCCAGTTAGAAAGCCAGGTCTGGGAAAAATTCAGACTTGTGTTGCCGCCTAGTTTCCATTTAACAGAATCGGGAATACCGGTAGCAGCGACCTTTATGGCTTGCTCTGTAGCCGTTTTTTTTGCAGCTTTAATATTGGCATCTACAGATTGAGCTTCTGCTGTTAGTACAGTGATCGATAGAATCAACAGTAATACGAAAAAACGTGAAAAATATCTCATCGTATGTAATTTAAGTGTGTGATGTTGAATAAAAAATAAATTGATACCAGCCATAATCATCTAAATATTAATATTTATGCTATAAGATGTTTCATAAGAAAATGAAAACTGATAACGGCCCAAAGATATAATATATTTTCCTAATTTCGATAAAAATACCATCTGAATATACCTCCTATATAATTCTTTTTCAGAATATATAAGTCCCATTGTCAAAATATTCCATAAATATGAATATATTTGCTGTAACAAGACGGGTATATTCATTACCCGGCAAATCATCATGTAAAATTTTTCATTATTCGAAAAACCAAGAATGATCATATAGATAATTATGAAGATAAATTCGTTTAAACATATACAAAGATTTTCTATTTTATCCTTATTGGTTGTATTGAATTGTTTTCTCATGTTCTCACAACCTAAACCTGTAGAAGAACTAACACGCAATGATGTTCTGTCCATGAGTTTCGATGAATTATCCGTATATTCCTTGGAAGAAATCATGAAAATAGCTGAAATTGTAGGGGTCTCTACTGATGATCTATTCAAGTTACTTTTAAATAAAGATATATCCATTGCCTCCAAACAGGAAGAAAGTTATTTTGACACCCCATTATCCACATCAGTACTCACTGCAGCAGATATTCAACGGTCGGGGGCTTTATCTATCCCTGAGGCATTAAGGTTGCTTCCGGGAATCATTGTACGTGAAAAAACAAATGGAAATTATGATGTCCATATCCGGAGTTCGAATAATATAGCCGGCCAGCAAAGCATGTTTTCCGAAAACACCCTATCACTGGTGATGATTGACGGAAGATCGGTATATAATTACATTACCGGAGGCACCTTTTGGGAATCATTGCCAATAGGACTGGCAGATATTGAAAGGATTGAAGTGATCCGGGGCCCGGCAAGTGCCATGTATGGAGCTAATGCCGTAACCGGGGTAATCAATATCATCACCCAGAAAGCATCTCCTGAGAAGCTTTCCATACAAGCGAATTTCAATACCGGCGGAGCCATTAACCCATCCGAATCAGCATCTTCTGTCGGTGGAATAGGGACACAATCACTGGCAGCATTGTTTAATGTAAACAATAAGCTAAAGTTTAAGGTCTCGGGAAATTATACATACAGGGAGCGGACCCAGTCTGACATCTTTTTTTTTATGACCGACAGGTTTCCGGTGTTGACTGCATCGCTCGCCACTTCAAGTGCCAAATATTATCCGGTCGATTCGGTGGTGATCCATGGGGTGGATCCGAAAAAGATGTTCCGGAATCCTAACAGGGCATTACAGGCTTATGGTGTTAACGGGTTAGCATCATATTCTGTAAATAATGACGTTCATTTTGATTTGACGACAGGAATGCAAAGATCCGATGTTATTTCATCCAATCTCGATTTTTACTTTTTTGCCCACACTACACGACAAATTGAGTCTCAGTATGTAAATCTTCTATCAAAGATTTACGGATTTGATATCCAGGCCGGATACACATGGGGAAAAGGCGATCTCGCTGTCGGAATACCGGGACTTAAAGCCGACATGACAAATTTTAACCTGAACATTGAATATAACTACAAATGGAACAACCTGAATATTAATCCCGGATTTTATTTTTACCATAATACGCTCAACAGCGATCCGTATAAAGCAGAAAACCAATCTTATTTTGAAGGAAAACGCTTATTATATTCATTTGCACCAAGTATCCGCCTTGATTATAAATTGTTTGAAAAGTTACGTTTTATCGGGGCGTTGCGACTGGAAAAAAATAATCATCCGGATAAGGCATATTTAACCTGGCAACTGGTAGGTAATTATAAATTTAATGAGAACAGCCTTATCCGTGCAGTATATTCAAGGGCCAATAAAAGTCCGTTCATGATGGATATCAACATTAATTCGACTGTCCATACGAGTATCGGACATGAGAAAGACATCGGCATCCGGATGATGGGGAATAAAGATCTTAAACTGGCAGTGATGGATATGTTTGAATTGGGTTATCGTCAGAAAATAGGAGAATATATCCTGTTGAATGCCGAATTATTTTATACAAGGATTAAAGATTTAAATATATCCGGAATGGATGAAATGCATGTCTATGGACAAAAAATACAGATTCCCCCGACCAATACATATATCCTGAGAGATTTTTATCCCTATTATATGGCCTATTCCTTTAAGAACATCCCGGAAGTCCAAAAGCAACTGGGAGCCACATTGGAGTTAGGGATTATAGTGAATAATGATCTTAATTTCAGGCTTTGGGGAACATTACAGGAAACAAGAACAGAAAAGCACAATGAAAATCCCTTAACGATGATGGCTCTTGGCGAAGAGGTCATCTGGAATCCTTCAAAATATGAATTCAGTGAAAACGATTATCAAATCCCCGGCATAACCATAGAGCCCGAATTGGTTGACAAGAAATCGAAATCCACTCCTTCTTTTTATGGAGGCTATGAAATGAATTGGAAATTCGCCCAAAAGTTCTCCTTCTTTTCCAATGGTTATGGATTTTCCAAACAAGATCTTTCAACGTATAATATTGTTCGCATGGATATTAAAGCCAAAATGTTAATCAATGCCAGGGTATCCTATCATTTCATTGAAAATTCGGCCCTATCGTTTTCCGTAAATAATATCCTGAATGCTACTACCCAGGAATACGAATTTATGGATAAAGTAGGAACATATTGGAATTTAGGCCTGAATGTTAAATTTTGATTGTACCTAAAAAAGTGGTGGACACAACAAATCCGACCTGGCGGATTGAATCATCTATTTCGGGAAAGTTTACCAATTTATAAGTTAATATCCCATGTACGATAATAACGAACATAAATGATATTGTAGTTGTATGAAATGGATATCATATATTTTAGTTACCTTTTTAACTTCAGGTTGGGTATTCGGGCAGACTAATTTCTTCACCCAGTTATCCGACTCCGCATTTACACTGACAAAACAACGGGTTCAATACGATCCTGCATATTTTCAGATGAGTTATCCGAACGGAGATGTACCTCCCAATAAAGGAGTCTGTACGGATGTTGTGATTCGTGCATACAGAAAGCTGGGTATCGATTTGCAGAAAGAAGTCCATGAGGACATGAAAGCTAATTTTAATAAATATCCGAAGATATGGGGACTTACCCGTCCTGATAAAAACATAGACCACAGACGTGTTCCTAACTTAATGACATTTTTCTCCAGGCATGGTACAACAAAAAAAATCTCACAGGAACCCGGCGAGTATCAACCGGGGGATATTGTTTGCTGGGATCTCGGACAAGGAACAACTCATATTGGAATAGTTTCAGGTGTCAGGTCAGGAGATAAACAAAGATACCTAATCATTCATAATATCGGAGGAGGACAGGTCCTGGAGGATTGTTTGTTCAGGTTTAAAATAACAGGACATTACACATATAAAAAATAAATGATGAATACGAAGTTTGATTCATTAGGACTGATAAGTGTAAATTCCATCTAAAAACACCGTGAGTGTTGCATAATTTTCCACTCCACTAGTCACATAATTTTCAGAAGCCCGATGACAGGTAAAAAACTGTAGGTTATCAAATTTATGATTCATCCTGTTTCAGAGCACAGATACCGATTCTACAATGAATCCGCCCACTCGGTTATGTCATTTATAAATCCGTTTTTCTCAACTCAAATTGTATATTCAACAGATTTGTTATTTCTTTGCACATTCTACAAAGCGTTAAAAATGTTTGTTTATTGGATAAAATATTGATTTGAATAAATTATTGGAATCCTGTTCCTTATGAAGATATCTCTTTTTATGCATTTGCAAAGGTTTCTTATAGTATTCTTGTTTTCACTTTTCAATTGTTTGGTTCTTTTCTCACAACCAAAACCCATAGAAAAATTAACCCATGAGGATATCACCTCTATGAGTTTCGATGAACTATCGGCCTATTCGCTGGAGGATATAATGAAAATTGCGGAGAAGGTCGGTATTACCACAGATGACCTATTCAATATGCTTCTGAACAAAGATGTATCTATTGCTTCAAAACAAGATGAAAGCTATTTCGATACGCCTCTTTCTACATCGGTACTAACGGCAGGGGATATCAGACGATCAGGTGTCTTATCTATACCTGAAGCCTTGAGGTTATTACCCGGCGTTATTGTCCGTGAAAAAACCAACGGCAATTATGATGTTCATCTCCGGAGTAGCAATAACATTGCAGGGCAACAAAGTTTATTCTCCGAAAATACATTAACCCTTGTGATGCTTGACGGAAGAGAGGTATATACCTATGTTACGGGTGGGACATTCTGGGAATCACTACCTATCGGGCTGGTAGATATTGAACGGATCGAGGTGATCCGCGGGGCTGCCAGTGCTATGTACGGTGCCAATGCCGTAACGGGTGTCATCAATATCATCACAAAAAAGACATCTTCCGAAAGGGTTTCCGTTGAGGCGAACATCTCTACCGGAGGATACACGGATCCACCTGCCTATTCTCCGGCTGTTGGCGGCGTAGGCACCCAATCGCTTTCCGCTTCGTTTAACCTGAATGAAAAATTCAAATTCAGGTTGTCGGGAAATTATACTTACAGGGACCGGGCACAATCCGATATTTATTTTTTCCTATCAGAGAGATTACAGGTATCGGACCCTGTTTATTATCCGGTGGATTCGGTAGTAATCCAGGGGTCAGACCCCAAGAAAATGTTTAAAAATCCGAACCGGGGGTTACAGGCATATGGGGTCAACGGATTGATGTCATATGTAATCAACCCGGATATCTATTTTGACCTGACTACAGGACTTCAAAGATCCACAGCCATCTCATCCAATCTGGATTTTTATTTTTTTGCCCATACCACCCGGCAAATGGAAACCCAATATTTCAATCTCCGGTCTAAAATTCACGGGTTCAACATCCAGGCGGGTTATATGTGGGGATACGGTGATATGGCTATGGGAATACCCGGTTTGAAGAGTGACATGGGGAATTTTAATTTCAATATAGACTATAATTACAGGTGGAATAATATAAACATCAATCCAGGTTTTTACTTTGCTTACAATACCATGAACGGGGACAAGAACAATCAATCCTTTTTCCACGGAAAACAGGTCCTCCGTTCATATGCGCCCAGCCTTCGCCTCGATTATACGCCATGTGAACAACTACGCTTCATTGGGGCATTGAGACTGGAAAAAAATGAAATTCCCGATAAAGCTTACCTGACATGGCAACTCGCAGGGAATTACAAATTCAATGAAAACAGCCTGATCCGTGCCGTATATTCAAGAGCCAACCGTAGTCCTTTTATGATGGATGTTCGTATTAATTCGACCGTATCATTGGACTTCGGACAATTGCAAACCAATCCTGACGACCCGAAAAATATAGTCAATATCGGAATGAGGGGAGATGAAAACCTGAAACTGGCTATAATGGATATGTATGAACTGGGGTACCGACAGAAAATCGGAAATCATATTTTATTGAATGTAGAATTATTTCACTCCAGGATCAAAGATCTGAATGCGGCAGAGTTAAAAGAAATGCGGGTTACTTTCGGCGATCCTCAGGTATTGCGTTTTTACCCGTATTTGATGGATTTTTCTTTTGAAAATATTTCTGACAAGCAGGAGCAAACAGGTGGAACCATCGAGATAGGCGTTGTTGCCAACAAACAGTTAAGTTTCCGTCTTTGGGGAACCTTACAACACACAGAAATAAGGAAACATAACAGGAATAGTTCTACCATGATGAAGTTGGGTGAAGTCTTTGCTGCTGCTGTAATTAGCGGCAGGCTGAACGACTACAAAGTAGATGACAATGATTACCGGTTTCTTGATACGGACCTGACAACAGATTTGGTTAGTGTAAAATCAGAATCAACTCCTTCCTTTTATGGAGGGTACGAAATGACCTGGAAAATTGGGAAGAAAGTTTCTCTTTTTTCCAATGGTTATGGTTTTACGGAACAAAGCTATGCCAATCAGTTTTACTCTGCGGACATTAAATCCAAGATGCTGATCAATGCAAAAATCGGATATCATTTTGTGGAAAATGCCACCTTATCTTTATCTGTAAATAATATTCTAAATGCAACCAGTCAGGAATACGGTTTCATGGATAAGGTCGGAACCCAGTGGTACCTTGGGTTCAATGTTAAGTTCTGATCAGATCAGGTTCAGCATTTTCACAGTTGCCTGAATAGCAGAAATCGTCTGGTCAGGATCAAGACCCCGGGTTTTGAATTCCCTTTCTCCATTCTGCCAGGTAATCACTGTTTCCACCAGCGCATCGGTATGTCCTCCCGGAGGAATGGAAACGACATAATCCATCAGCCTTGGCAGGTCTTTATTAAGCGGCGCGTATATTTTCCTTAATGCATTCATGAAAGCATCGTATTGCCCGTCTCCTGCAGAAGTTTCTTCATAGCATTTTCCGTCTACTTCCAGGCTGAGTGTAGCTACTGATTTTAATCCTTCGGCTACATTGAGTGAGTAATTATGGACTTTTATTTTCTGTTCGATCCCTTCGCTTTGCAGGACATCGGAAATAATATACGGCAAATCGTCGGCTGTAACATTTTCCTTACGGTCTCCCAGTTCGATCACCCGTTTTGTGACACGTTGCATGGCTTCCGGATCGAGTTGTATCCCGAGCTCTTCAAGATTCCTGGCAATATTCGATTTTCCGGCAGTTTTTCCGAGGGCATATTTCCGTACACGTCCGAAACGTTCAGGCAACAGATCGTTGTAATACAATTTGTCCTTATTATCACCATCCGCATGTACGCCGCAAGCCTGTGTAAAAACGTTTTCCCCGACAATCGGCTTATTCGCAGGAATACGGATACCTGAAAAAGTTTCTACCATCCTACTCAACAGAGTCAGTTTTTCTTCATTTACCTTTACCTGCGTATCCGTATGATCCCTAAGCACTGCCACAACACTTGCCAGCGGGGTGTTCCCGGCACGTTCACCAAGTCCGTTAACAGTAGCATGTATTCCTTTTATCCCTGCTTTGACGGCAGCCAATGTATTAGCTACGGCCAGATCATAATCATTATGGGCATGAAAATCCAGATGCACTCCGGGATACCTGTCACACATTTCCTTACAAAAAAGGAATGTTTCATCCGGAGCAAGAATGCCCAATGTATCGGGGAGCATGATACGCTGTAGCCCCACGTCTTTTAAATGATCAACCAGGAAGAAGACATAATCTTTTGAATGGCGCATACCGTTGCTCCAATCTTCAAGGTACAGGTTGGCTTTCATACCTTTCCGGGCAACCATTTCAACAGATTTTTTGACATCGGAGACATGCTGTTCAGGTGTTTTGCGCAACTGACCGGTCAGGTGTTTCATGGATCCCTTGCATAACAGATTTACCACCTTAGCTCCCGCGCCATGTATCCAGTTAACGGATTGATCCCCGTCAATAAAAGCGAGTACCTCAACCTGCTCCAGCCTGTTGTTTTTTTCCGCCCATTCGGTGATCCTTTTTACTGCTTCCAGTTCGCCTTCCGATACCCTGGCGGAAGCAATTTCAATACGGTCGACTTTTACTTCTTCCAATAACAACCGGGATATATGCAACTTTTCAGCTGCAGTGTAAGCTACTCCTGAAGTCTGTTCCCCGTCACGCAGGGTGGTATCCATTATTTCAACATTCATCTGTATAAATTAATCTTTTAAAGTTCCGGATTTTGGATTTCTTACTTTCAAACTTTAACTATTCCGCTATGGTCATTTTTACTGTTACCTCATCTTTAAACGGCACATAGAAAGGAATAAATTCAAATCCCGGGACAAGGTTAAAAGCTCTTTGGTTCACTTCCGTAGGCATAATTTTCATCGCAGATCCGACAATAATGTATAACCGGGTATCCGGTTTCTCAATATAAAAACCGTTCCGGACGGATGCATATTTTTCATTACCCTTAGATATGACCGGAACCGCCAGTGTCATTTCTTTATCTTTCTGATTTAGTGAAACGGCTTTTATATGTATATCGGTCTTTGTAAACTGGTATGTTATTTCCACCGGAATACTGCCGGATTCGGGTGACTTCCCATCTTTAGCCACCAATTCGGTAAGAACAACGAACTTTTCCCCGTCAGTACCGGAATCGTGCGAAATCCTGGCTTCTTTATCGCAGATATTGGTATAGGTTTTTCCTTTTTCTTTATATTCAACCCTCAAGGTCGACGGATAGTTCATCAATCTTTTACTTACCTGCATATTACTGGATTCCACCATGGAATATTCGGTCATGGCTGCAGCAAGTATGGGACCGGTTTTCGGGTTCCACAGCATAGAAAGGGCACCACCGTGTGTATTTCCTCCGGGAGATTTATAAGCAACATCATATCCGGAAATCGTTCCTCTCCACCCACCTAAGGCAACCGTCCAGACATCAAGGTCTTCAAAATGCCTGACACCGTATTCCTTCTCCCTGGGCAGGCTGATTCGCTCTGCCGGACGGCTGAACCCTTTATGCAAAGCAACCGCAAGTCCTTTGGCATGTTCAAACGTATGATGGATACAAGCAGCATAACCTGCAGACTGGTAATGCATCCCACCATATAATATTCCATTGCCGGTACAGGCTCTCAACAATTCAAAATTACGATATCCCGCTTCTATAAATAGCGGATCGTCTTTGCCTAAAACGGAACATAATGATATTACTCCGTCACAGGTACGGCTTCCCCAATACGACCATTTATAGTTCCGGGTACCCCAACTATTGTCCCATGCTCCATCTCCTAACATAAACTCAAGATGGGTATACATGGATTTTTTGATGGCTTCCTTCAGGACGTCGTCTTTTACCAGATCAGCGTATAGCATCAGATTGGGAAGTGTTTCTTCAACATTGTATCCCAAATCGACCGGAAGCAATCCTTTCTTCGATTTGTTATACGGATAAGGTCCTTCGCCAAAGAAAAAATGGTTATTCTCAGTAAAATAGGCCAGGATATCCTTAGCCTGCCGGGCAGCCTGTTCAATATATTCCTCTTTTCCCAGCATCTTTCCGGATAAAGCAAGGGCATAACAAGCCGTTGCCGGATAATTGATGTTACCGAAACCGGGCTTCATAGCAGATGAGACATATTTGACCTGTTCCGAGGCACTTTCCAGCCAGCGTTTTTTTGTCGGTTCGTCGATCAAATGACCAAAATCGGATATGGATTCAAGCAAAACAATCAGTCCGAAAACAGTAACTCCCCGCCATGTGTAGATGCTTACCTCATTGTTCCATGTTCCATCGGCAAAACGTACATTCGCTTCACCCCAGTCAAACAGTTTTTTTGCTGCTTCGACATAACGCTGGTCTTTTGTGTGATCAGCCAGGTATAATAAAGGATAGATGGCATCCGGTGCGCGACCGTGCATCAATGCACATCCCGGACAAACTATTCCGCCGTCCAATGCATGGTCTTCATGATGCAATTGACAGGAAAGCAGTTTATCGCACCACTCCCTCAACTGATCAAACATCTCCTGTTGTCCCGGCTTAATAGCATGATCGTTATTTCCGGCTTTTACATATAAAGATGTGATTGACAGAAATATTATAAGGAAGAAAAACTTCCGTATTTTTAACCGGCATAACCATTGTGAGGTATTACTTCCCATATTTTACCGTTATAAGGTCCGATCGTTACTTTGTCAATTACTTTGTCGTTGTTCGTACGCTTCTATTTCACCTTTGATGCTCAACAGGTAATCGATATCATCATAACCATTGATCAGACAGGTTTTTTTGTACTTGTTGATATCGAAATATTCTTTTTCACCTGTCGAAAGAAGTGTGATTTCCTGGTTTTCAAGGTCGATCCGGATTTGGGTCTTGGGATCTTTTTCCACTTCAGCAAAAATTTTAGCCAGAAATTCAGGACTCACCTGTACAGGCAACAACCCGTTATTGAGTGAATTATTTTTAAAGATATCTGCAAAAAAACTGGATACCACAGCCCTGAATCCATAATCGACAATAGCCCATGCCGCATGTTCACGACTGGAACCACTTCCGAAATTCTTTCCGCCTACCAGTACTTTTCCCGAATATCTGGGATCATTCAGCACAAAAGAGGTGATCGGTTGATTGTTTTTATCATATCGCCAGTCACGGAACAGATTTTCTCCGAATCCGTCGCGTGTGGTTGCTTTCAGGAACCGGGCAGGTATGATCTGGTCAGTGTCTACATTTTCTACCGGCAGAGGAACCACGGAAGTTTCTAAAGTGACAAATTTTTCAGCCATTTTTAATTGAATATTTTTTATTGATTATAGAATATTTTGTTTGATACTCGCTTATTAAGCACTCAGTGCTATTTATTATTTTATTAAATCACATTGATCGAGACGATTACGTTTATTAAATATGACATTAATTTATTGATATTATTTAATAACATATTTACCGATGCATTGAATATGATCTTATGTCAATATTTAATAGGCAATCATCAACTAAGCGACAGCGTTCTCATGAGCGACAGCGATTAATTGTCAATTATCTTTTCGCATTGTTTACTGATCAGATCCCCGTATGTTTCTCTTTCACGAATCAGGATGATTTTGTCCTCATCGATCAGGTATTCGGCCGGTCTTGGCTGTGCATTGTACTGACTGGCCATTACCATCCCGTAAGCTCCGGCAGTGAAAACAGCCAATCTCTCACCCGGATCCACCGGAGGTAACATCCTTGACTTGGCCAGATAATCGCTGGACTCACAGATAGGACCTACAACATCATACTCAACCAACCCATTAATTTCCGGATCGAATTTCCGTTGTGTGACGGAAAACCTACTTTCGGTTTTCACAGGCCAGATAAAATGACTGGCATCATACAAGGCAGGCCGGATCAAATGATGCATTCCCGTATCCGTAATCAGGATATTTTTATCATCATCGGTTTTCTTTACATATTGAACCGAGGTAACAAGGATACCTGCATTAGCAGAGATGGTTCTTCCCGGCTCCATAATTATTTTAATGCCTTTATCGGCAAGAGGCTTTAAGACAGGGACAATAGCTTTTGAATACTCTTCCCATGAAGGTGATTTCCCATCCTCATAATCAGCTGCATATCCTCCGCCGACATCCAGATATTTTACAGAGAAACCTTTCGTTGCCAGCTTTCCAATCAACCCGGCCATCTTTTCGATGGCTTTGACATAAGGTTCTGCTGTATAAATCGGTGAGCCTATATGGATATGAATACCTTCGAGTTTTACATGATCACTTTTACCATAAGTATTAAAAAAGTGGAATGCATGATCGATATCCACACCAAACTTACCACCTTTCTTACCGGTGGTCGTCTTCGCATGTGTATTTTTATCATATTCATCAGGATTAACCCTAAGCAATGCCTTCACTACTTTACTCCTGGAACGGGCAATTTCCTCGATCCGCACAAATTCGGGTTCTGATTCTATATTAAAAAAACCGATTCCGGTATCAATGGAATATTCTATTTCCTCCACGGTTTTTCCTACTCCCGCATATACGATCTTTTCGGGTGAAACGCCCGCCGTCCGGCTTATAAACAGTTCTCCCCCACTGACAATGTCCATCCCGGCTCCAAGTTCTGCCAACCTCTTTAAAATGGTAATGTTGTTACAGGTCTTCACGGCAAAACATATTAACGGATCCAGTTCCTGAAAACTTTCCTTGAATTTTAAAAAATGCTCTTTGAAGGTATTCCAGGAATACAAATAAAAAGGTGTTTTTATGGAAGACATCCGATCCATATCTACCTCTTCACAAAACAATTTACCGTTATGATATTTGAAATAATCCACTTTTCAATTTTTAATTTGGAAGTCCGAATGTTTATAAAGTTTGAAAGTCAAAAAGTAAGAATGTTCATAAAGTCAGAAAGTGAGGGCTTGAAAACCTTTTCCAACATATTTTTCTCAATTTTTGATTCATTCATTATTCATTCTCAATTTTCAATTCTCAATTCTCAATTATATCACTGTTATCCAAGCATATGGATCGGGGTCATCACCATATTGAATTGCACGCAACTTTTGGTACAATCTGGTGGATACAGGGCCTGCTGCATCTTCACTACCGAAAATAAATGATTTATCGGCATCCGGGTCGTCGATCCGGTGAATCGGGCTGATGACCGCCGCAGTCCCACAGATACCGGCTTCCTCAAACGCATCCAGTTCCTCTTCGGGAATCTGCCGCTTTTCCACCTTCATTCCCATATCGGTTGCCAGTCGCATCAGGCTGTCGTTGGTAATGGATGGAAGTATGGACGGAGAGAGTGGAGTAACATATGTATTGTCTTTAATCGCAAAGAAGTTGGCAGGGCCGCCTTCATCAATATATTTTTTCTCCTTAGGATCGAGATAAAGCACTGCCGAATATCCTAATTGATGTGCTTTTTCACCGGCGACCAATCCTGCCGCATAGTTTCCACCGATTTTATAGACCCCTGTTCCCTGTGGTGCAGCACGGTCATACTGGCGAAAAATCACCAATGACGTAGGACGGAATCCTGTTTTGAAATACGGCCCAACCGGAGTGACGAAAACGACGAATAAATATTCCGTTGCCGCTTTTACTCCGACCTGAGGGCTTATGCCAATTAATAACGGACGGATATAGAGAGAAGCACCACTTTCGTATGGCGGTACATATTTTTTGTTTAATTCGACAGCTTTGATTACCGATTCTGTAAAAATTTCCACAGGCAATTCAGCCATAGCGATTCCACGGCAGGATGACTGCATCCGTAAAGCATTTGCTTCAATCCTGAAAATACGGATTTTCCCGTCTTTTCCCCTGAACGCTTTTAGTCCTTCAAATGCTTCCTGTCCGTAATGCAGGCAGGTAGCCGCCATGTGCATATCTATCCTTTCGGAAGTAGTTTCCTGAGGCTGACTCCATTTTCCATCCCTGAAATGGCTTCTTACATTATAATCGGTCTTATGGTAACCAAAAGGTAAATTTCCCCAATCAATCATTTTCAGTGAATTATTATATCAATATTAGAACATTGTCCTGGGATCTGTAATTTTACCGGTAATAGCTGCAGCTGCAGCTACAAGCGATCCGGCAAGCAATGTGCGTGATCCCGGTCCCTGACGTCCTTCAAAATTACGGTTGGAAGTGGATACAGCATACATCCCGGCTGGTACTTTGTCCTCATTCATGGCCAGACATGCGGAACATCCGGGCTGACGCAGTTCAAATCCGGCTTCCTTGAGTATATGATCCAGTTTTTCTTCCCTGATTTGCCTTTCAACAGTTCCCGAACCGGGAACGAGCCAGGCCACAACATCCGGATTTTTCTTTTTGCCTTTTACAAATTCAGCAAAAGCGCGGAAATCTTCGATCCGTCCATTGGTACAACTACCCAGAAAAACATATTGGATAGGATGGCCGATTAATGATTGTCCGGGTTTAAAGCCCATATATTGCAATGCCTTATCAAATGTTACCCTATCTGTGCCGGTCAATCCTTCTCCGGTTGGTATCTTATCTGTAACTTTCATTCCCATACCCGGATTAGTCCCGTATGTGATCATGGGTTCGATATCGGCAGCATCGAACGAATAGGTTTTATCAAATACAGCTCCTTCATCTGTTTTCAGCGTTTTCCAATATTCCACCGCCTTGTCCCATTCCTCACCTTTGGGCGCATATTCACGTCCTTTGAAATATTCGAAAGTTTTTTCATCGGGAGCGATCAAGCCGCCGCGTGCCCCCATTTCAATACTCATATTACAAACTGTCATACGGCCTTCCATGCTCAGGCTGCGAATGGCTGCCCCTGCAAACTCAATGAAGTATCCCGTACCTCCTCCTGCCGTAAGTTTGGCAATAATATACAAAACAATGTCTTTTGCCGTAACCCCTTTTCCTGGTTGTCCGTTTACCTCGATCAGCATCTTTTTGGGCTTCGGTTGCATGATACATTGGGTAGCCAGCACCATTTCCACTTCACTGGTACCGATACCGAATGCAATACTTCCATATGCTCCGTGTGTGGAAGTATGGCTATCTCCACATACGATGGTCATACCAGGAAGGGTAATACCCAGTTCGGGACCGACAACATGTACTACTCCCTGCTTTGGATTTCCCAACCCGAAATAAGTCACCTGATGATGGGTAGTATTCATGGCGAGTGTTTCCACCTGTATACGCGACTGCTCTTCTACAATCGGCAGATGCTGGTTTAGCGTAGGCACATTGTGGTCGCAGGTAGCAAAAGTCTGTTTCGGGCGCGCTACTTTCAATCCCCGTTTATTCAGCCCAGCAAAGGCTTGGGGACTGGTCACTTCATGTATCAAATGACGGTCGATATACAATACGCTGGGTCCATCCTCAACCTGTTTTACCACATGACTGTCCCAGATTTTATCAAATACGGTTTTTTTCATTGAATCCTGATTATTTTCTATTGAGTATTATT